>DAOVTU010000335.1 GCA_030632925.1 Candidatus Krumholzibacteriia bacterium
CTGTTGGGCATGGCCTCGGTTGCCTTTGCCGGTCACGAAATTGTTGGTGCTCCCAAGTGCAAGTCCTGTCACAAAAAGAAAACCGGTGACCAGTGGGCGAAGTGGGAAGGCTCCAAGCATGCTGGTGCTTTCGCCACCCTCGGTACTGACGCCGCCAAGAAGATCGCCACCGAAAAAGGTCTTGGCGATCCCCAGACCGAAGAGGCTTGTCTGAAGTGCCACGTGACCCAGGCTTTCCTGGGCCGTGATGTGGTCATCAACGTCAAAAACAAGTACCTCGACAGCGAAGGCGTTGGCTGCGAAGCCTGCCACGGTGCTGGATCCGACTACAAGTCCAAGAAGGTCATGAAGGATCATGACGCTTCAGTTGCTGCCGGTATGATCCGCGACAAGAGCGAAGAGTTCTGCGTCAAGTGCCACAATGAGGAAAGCCCGACTTTCACGGGATTCGTCTTCGCCGACCGCTGGGCCGAAATCGCCCATCCGGTTCCCGAGAAGTAAGATCGTAATGAAGGCAATTCGATGCCTCTGCCCCGCCGCTTCATGGAAGCGGTGGGGTTCTTTTATATCCACCACAGTACTGCTGTCTCTGCTGGCCGGATGCGCGAGCACTCCCGTGGTCCAGTGCGGTGATCCGTCGGAAATGAGATTTACGGCCGCCGAGGATTCCCTCGGCCTGACCGAGTTTTTGGCCCTGGACAGTGCTGAACGACAAGCGCGCCATCGGTTGGCCCGCCGATATCTGGCGGAATCCGAAACAGCGCCCAGCGCGGATATGCGCATCCGGGCCCTGACCAACGCCGCGGGGGTGGCGCCTGACGATCCGGACATCTGGCTGCGTCTGGCCTCGGTGTGGCGTTGGCTGGGTGACTACCTTGCGACTGATGCCTGCCTGAACAATGCGGCCGCAGCGGTGCGAGGGGTGGATGAGGATTCGTGGCTGGTGGCCGAACGGGGTTTTGACTACGGTAGCCGCGCGGGTCTCGAAACGGCTCTGCAGCGGGCCTGGTTGCACTACGATCGGGGCGAGTGGCGCGAGGCCATGCCCTGGGTGCGGGCAGCCTTGACTGTCGAGTCCGGCAATACCGCGGTTTTGCGTATTCGTGGTTTGCTCGAAGCCAATCAGGGCAAGCGGGGCATGGCTCACCAAATTGCGGATGATCTGCGCCGCAAGAACCATTTCACGGCCGACATTTCATGGGTCATGTTCAACCTCGAAACGGCCATGGAGCGCCACCGGGCGGCCTTCAACTATTGCTACACCTTGCGGCCGAACCAGCGCCGCGCCGCCGAGTGTTATCGCGACATGGCACGGGCCGCCGAGCGGGTCAGCGAGTGGTCTTCGGCCCGCAAGTGGTATCGCGAATCCATGGCAGCGTTGCCTTTTCGTGAAATCACGTGCCTGACCGAGATCAACCACGCCCGGGCCAGCGATCTGGCGGGCACGCGCACCCTGCCGTTCTGGATCGCCTTCGACCAGTACTATGTGACCGGGTCGTTGTCGGCCTATTTGAGCTACGCCTTCGAGCAATTTGAAGCGGCCGAGACCGCCGCCGATCGAGAACGCTGGGGCGGCCTGGTGGTCAACGCTGCGGGGATTTGCCTGCGCCTGGATATGGAAAAGCCCCATGTGCGCCGCATCCGGGGGCTGGTTTTTGCCCGCACCGGGCGGACTGACCGGGCCATGACCGACCTGAAGGTGGCTGTTGAAGGCTTGAGCCACCGCAAGGCCCTGGTGGCGGAACTGCAGGCCGAAATCGGCCATTTGCTGCTGGTCGAGCAGCGCCACACCGAGGCGGTCAGTCACTTGCGGCATGCGCTGGTCGCCACGCCCAATCTGGCCCAGGCCTGGTCTGATCTGGGGCTGGCCCTGATTATGGATGGCAATGAAGCCGAGGCTGGCGAGGCTTTGTCCAAGGCCATCGCGCTGGACAAGACCCTGGCTGCGGCGTGGTACAACCGTGGGCTGATGCATTTTCACGCCGGTGACCTGGATTTGGCTGAAGCCGACCTGGCGGAAGCGGCTCGCCTGGCGCCCGACAATCGGGATGTGGCCAATCTGCTGCAACAGGTTATGCAGCAGAAAAAGCGCCGCTGATATCTTTTTAATACCTTTGTAGACCTTCTTCGATACTGTATTGTGGCAATTGTGGGATAATACTTCGTTCGACAAATTTTCGCTGACTTCCTGAACGGGAGAGAGATGTTCACGATGAACTTCCGCAATGTGGTTCATGAGTTCCGGCATCTGGCGCCTGTGCTGTTTGGTGGGAGCCTGATCCTGCTGAGTGGGTGCGCCGTCGGGCCGGACTACACGGAACCGGAATATGCGGTGCCCGATGCCTGGGAAAACGCGGCTGCCAATGATGTCGAGGGGGAAACTCCGGTCATCGAAAATTGGTGGAGCGCCATGGGCGATGCCCGGCTTGACTCACTGATTGTGAGGGCGCGGCGGTCCAATCCTGATCTGACGGCTGCCATCGCCAGAATTCGCGAAGCCCGGGCCTACCATCAAATTGCTGGCGGGAGTTATTACCCCCAGCTCCAGGCCAATGGCTCTTTTTCGCGAACCGAGATTGCCGAAAACGGCCCCAACGGCGCCTTGGCTGCTGTTGGCACCAACCCCAGCAACAACTGGGAATTTGGGCTGGGCGCCAGTTGGGAACTTGATGTCTTTGGTGGTGTGCGGCGCAGTCGCGAGGCCACCGGTGCCCAGGTGCAGTCGTCGATCGAAGACTACCGCGATGTGATGGTCTCCCTGTACGCAGAGGTGGCTATCACCTACGTCGAGATCCGCACCCTGCAGATGCGGTTGGATTTTGCGTCCAACAACGTCAGCAGCCAACGCGAGACGATGGACATCGTCATAGCCCGCGAGGATGCGGGACTGGTGCCCCTGCTGGATGTGTCGCGAGCGCGGTCCAACCTGGCCAATACCGAAGCTGCGATTCCCTTCCTGGAGACTTCGCTGGAGGCGGCCCTCAATCGGGTGGCCATCCTGCTGGGCGAGATGCCCGGTGCCCTGGATGAAGAATTGGCGCCGCAGGCCAACTTGCAACTGCCCAATACCGAAGTGGCGGTGGCCTTGCCGGCCGAATTGTTGAGGCGGCGGCCGGATGTGCGGCGGGCCGAACGAAATCTCGCGGCCCAGAATGCGCGCATCGGTGTGGCGACGGCTGAACTCTATCCCAGCTTCTCGCTGACCGGGGTCTTGAACCTGACCGGCTCGACCTTCGAGAGCTTGAGCGAAGGTGGCCACACCGGCTGGTCCCTGGTGCCTGGCGTGCGCTGGAATCTGTTCACCGGCGGTAAGATCCGCGGGCAGATCAAGGCCGAAGAGGCCAAGACCCAGCAGGCGTTGGCGGCTTACGAAAAAACCGTGCTCTACGCCCTGGCCGAGGTTGAAAACTCGCTGGTGGGCCTGCGCCAGGAAGAGATCCGTCACGGCCTGCTGCAGACCGCCGTCGAGGCGTCCCAGCAGTCGGTGGAACTGGTGCATATCCAGTACCTCGAAGGTCTGACCGACTTCCAAAGCTACCTGGACGCTCAGCGCGTCCTGTTTGATCAGCAGGACCAATACGCCCGGTCCCGCGGTCAAGTGGTGACCCAACTGGTCAATCTGAATCGCTCTCTCGGTGGCGGCTGGTCTCTGGACGAGACGGCGCCTGATGTGGCCGATGATCTTGCTCGCGCAGAGCAGGCCCGGCAAGCCCAGGCTGAAACCGAATCTGAAACTCCCGCTGGCGATACCGCCCAAGAAGAAGAGGTCAACTGATGAAGCTTCACGAAATGTTCGCCAAGACCGTATTGGTGACCGGGTTGGCGTGTCTTTCCCTGGGGATTGCATCCTGCGGTGGGGGCGACGAGGCTCCGGTGCGGCAGGCCCCGCCGGTGACGGTGGCGTCGATCACCCGCGCGCCGGTTCAGGATTATGTCATTTTCACCGGGTCCACTCGTGCCGTCGAGTCGGCCGATGTGGTGGCCCGCGTGGCCGGAACTCTCGAGACCGTGGAGTTCGACGCCAGCAGTGCCGTCGCCGCCGGCCAACTGTTGTTCACCATCGAGGATACAAAATACAAGGCGGCCCGAGATGCGGCCCAGGCCAGTGTGCAGTCGGCTGAGGCCGACCTGCTGCGCTCCAAAACCGAGTTGCAGCGGGTTGAAAAGGCCAGCAAGAGCCGCGCGGTGTCCGAGATGGATGTGGACCGGGCGCGTGCCGATCGGGACATGGCCATCGCCGCGGTGGCCCACGCCAAGGCCAACCTGGACGATGCCAAGCTGAACCTCAGCTACACCCAGGTGGTGTCGCCCATCGATGGCATCGCCAGCCGCAACCTGGTTGATGCGGGCAACCTCGTGGGCCAGAGCGGCCCGACCATGCTGACGCGGGTGAACAAGTTGAAACCTATCTATGTCTATTTCCACGCGCCCGAGTCGCTGGTCCTGAGGTATCTGGCCGACCGCAAGGAAGTCATGGACGAAGACAAACAGCAGCGTGATGGGGGCGAGGCCTTTGTGGCCCGTGCCACCGACGAGGGTTTTCCTCACATGGGGATCATCGATTTTATTGACAACGAAGTGGACCGCAGCACC
>DAOVTU010000319.1 GCA_030632925.1 Candidatus Krumholzibacteriia bacterium
CCCATCCGGGGCGCCGTTCTGCAAGCCCTTGGCCCTGATGTACTTGGTGCCGAACCCGCCCTGTTGGTCGGAAAGGGTCCCGGACAGACTCCAGGTCTTGTACGTGTCGCCGCCGTTGCCGTTGTAGCCGACGACGGTCCAACCGCTCAGGCTGGTGCCGGCGGTACCGGCGACCTCGACACGTTCGTTGTTGTCGCTGCCCGAATCGTCGTAGTGGAACTCGTTGATCCACACGTTCGGGCCGCCGACCACCGGCACCTCGGGCAGGGCACTGACCTGAGCCGAATTGCCGGACTCGTTGCCCGTCAAATCACTGGCCGTCACCACGTAGTAGTAAGTCGTACCGTTGGTGACGCTGTTGTCGGTGTACGCGCCGCCGCTGAGCAGGGCGCCGTTCAACGCCGTGTACGGGCCGCCGTCGGTGGTGCTGCGGTAGACAGTGTATCCATCCAGATCACTCTCACCATTGGCCGACCAACCGAGGTCCACCGTGGCGTCGCCGGCGTTGGCTGCCACATTCGACGGTGCCGCCGGAGCGGTGGTGTCGACGATGGAGGCGCTGGTGGTGTCGGTGTCCTCGGCGCCCAGGTCATCGGTCACCGTCAGGGTCACGGTGTAGTTGCCGACCGCCGCGTAGGTGTAACCGGGGTTGGCCGCAGACGAGGTGCCGCCGTCGCCGAAGGCCCAGGCGTAGGTCACGATGGTGCCGTCCGGGTCGTTCGATCCGGCCGACGAGAAGCTGACACTGACGCCGGCTTCACCATTGTACGGACCGTTGGCCACTGCGGTGGGTGCCGTGTTGGGCGGGGCCACCGGCAGGGCGCTGACCTGTGCCGAATTCCCGGACTCATTGCCTCTCAAATCGCAGGCCGACACCACGTAGTAGTACGTCCTGCCGTGGGCGGCCGTGTTGTCGGTGTAGGTGACGCCGGAGAGCAGCGCGCCATTCACCGCAGCGTAAGGACCGCCACTGGTGGTGCTGCGGTAAACCGTGTAGCCGTCCAGATCGCCTTCACCGTTGGCCGTCCAACTCAGGTCCACCGTGGCGTTGCCCGCCGTGGCGGCCAGGCCCGTTGGTGCAGCCGGAGCCGTGGTGTCGACGATTGAAGCGCTGGTGGTATCGACACCCTCGGCGCCCAGATCATCGGTCACCGTCAGGGTCACGGTGTAGTTACCGACCGCGGCGTAGGTGTAGCTGGGATTGGCGGCGGTCGAAGTGCCGCCATCGCCGAAGGACCACGCGTACGAGACGATGGTGCCGTCGGCATCGGACGAACCGGCCGACGAGAAGCTGATGCTGCCGCCGATTTCACTGCCGTAGGTGCCGTTGGCCACCGCGGTGGGGGCCTGGTTGACCGGGCCGCCGCCGCTGAAGGTCTGGCCGGTATTGACCGCGCCGGATGTATTGGCCTGGGCCGCCTGCCAGGTGAAGTCGCCGCTGGTCGAGCCGGTGCCCGCCAGTTGCAACGAGTGGCCGACCGGAGTCGATGATGTCTCGGACACGCCCACGTTGGTCGAGGCGGTGCCAGAGGCCGGGCCGTTGGTCGCGTTGACGGTGCCCTCGTAGCTGAGAAATTCAACAACCGCGCCGGTGTCATCGACCAGGGCAATGCCATCGGGCGCACCGTTCTGCAGGCCGGAGATGAAGAAGGCCACGGTGCCCAGGCCACCCTGCTGGTCGGCAATGGTGCCGCTCAGGTTGGTGGTGCTGTAGGTCGTGCCGCCGTTGCCGTTGTAGCCCACGATGGACCAGCCGGACAGGTTGGTGCCCGCGGTGCCGGCCACTTCGACAAACTCGCCCGTGTCGGTGCTGTTGTTGTCGTAGTGGAATTCGTTGATCCACACAGTCGTGCCGCCGCCACCGCCACCGCCGGCGGGCGTGCCGCTGGCTTCGGCGCTGCTGCCGGATTCGTTGCCCGTCAGGTCGCTGGCCGTCACCACATAGTAGTAGGTCGTGCCATTGGTCAGGCCACTGTCGGTGTACTGGCTGACGCTCAACAATGTGCCGTTGACCGAGTTGTAGGGTCCGCCCGAGGCGGCGCCACGGAACACGGTGTATCCGGCCAGATCGCCTTCGGCGTTGTCGCCCCAGTTCAGGTCGATGCTGCCGTCACCGGCCACCGCGCCCAGTCCAGTCGGAGCCGCCGGGGGCGTGGTGTCGCCGCCGCCACCGCCGCCGCAGATGCCATTAAAAATGCAATCGACCCATTCGGGGTGATCCACGAAGGGGTTGCGGTTGCCCTGGTGGCTATAGACCGCGTCGGTGTGGGCCATTTCCTTGGCGTCCACCGGATCATCGGTGTGCCATTGCAGCAGCACCGCGAGCAGACCCATGTAGGCGGTCGAGCCGTTGCTGCCGGTATTCGAATTCTGGATCAGGGTCAGGTTGTCGGTCAAAATCAGGTCCGGCTCCGAGACGCCGGTCACGCCGTGGGTGCCGCCCTCGTAGCGCACGTCCATGTAGAACATGGCGCGGGCCACGTCGCCGCGGCGATCCCACCAGGTTTCCCAGTAGGTGGTGCTGGCCCAGTTGGACCAACCGGGGTAGGTGCCCGAACCGCCGCCCACGCCGTTGTTGACCTCGGTGACATATTCGGTGCCGCTGCCGCCGGCGGTGCCGTAGGGCTTGTTGCTGCGCGAAGAGTTGCGGCTGTCGTTGCTGATAAACAGGTGATGGCAATCGGTGTAGGGATAGTTGGTGCTGCCGTCATTGGGAAAGCCGTAGCTCTTGGGCCACGAATGTTCCCGGTTGTAGTCCGTATTGCCGGCGCTCCATTTCTGGTAGCTGGCGTTCAGATAAATATCCAGCACGCGGCTGGCATTGTTGGGATCCTGGTCGGCTTCTTCGAGCACGTTCCAGGTATCGGTCGCCGACGAAGTGTAGGGGATGCGTGTGTGGTCATCGATGATCGCATGCAGGGATGCGCGCAGGGTGGTCGAGTTGGTTTCATCAGCGGTGGTGTAGTAGCCCGCGGGTGCGGCCTTGTCGAAATTCGATCCTGATGGTTCCCGTGACGAGGTAAGCGTGGAGTCGGGATCAGCCGTGCATCCGATGACGAGCAATGCCATCAACAGACTGAATACCCAAACCAGCTTGCGGGAGGAGACGAACATACTGAACCTCCGGAAAGTACAAGGTATAGTGGGGTGGACGCGGAGATCCTACTAGGGGTATGGGATATCGGCAAGTGAGGATTGTGTAATATTTTCCGGAAATAAAGCGAGGTGCGGACAAATGCCCGCACCCCGGTATAGCCAGCGGGGGGCTCTAAGCCGCCCCAGGATCCAACTGCTCCAACCACCGATACAGCGTCACCCGCGAAACACCAAGATTGCGCGCCACTCGCGCTTTGTTCCCGCCCGTGCGCGCGATCAGTGAGGTCAGCGAGGCGTGGGTCATGCCCGATGGGTGACCACTGCCGACCCCAACGGTCGCCAGATCCTGAAACTCCAACCTGGTCCCTACGGCACATTCGACCTGCATCAAAGCCAACGGCCGGCCCAGATCCCTTTGCAACCAGGCCTGCTGGGCCACGGCTTCCAACTCGTTGGCGTTGCCGGGCCAGTGGTGATCCGTCATCAGTTCCAAAGCGTTGAAGTCCAGCAGCGCCCGTGCCGCCAGGGTCGAGCCTTCCAACCGACTCAGGAAATGATCCACCAGGGGCACGATGTCTTCGGTGCGTTCGCGCAACGGCGCCACGTTGACCGACATCAGCCGCAGGCGGAAATACAGGTCCTGCCGGAAGCGGTTCTGGTCCGCCAACCGCGCCAGGTCCGTTTCCGTCGTTGCGATCACCCGCACGTCGGCCCTGTGCTCGCGCCCGCCACCTTCGGGCCGGTAAATGCCTTCCTGGATCAGGCGCAACAGCTTGCTCTGCAATTCGCGGGGCAATTCGCCGATGCCGCCTAAAAACAGCGTGCCGCCTTCGGCCTGGCCAACCAAGCCGGGCTCGACTTCGCCCTGACGTCCCGCCTGGCCGAAAATTTCCCGCGCCAGCAGGTCCACCGCCGTGGCGGTGCAGCACACCCGGATGAAAGGCTGCGCGCCTCGCGGACTGTTCTCGTGAATGCGCCGCGCCAGCAATTCCTTGCCCGTGCCCGACTCGCCGCCGATCAATACCGGCGTATCATACCGCGCAAACCCGTCGCACCGCCGCAGCGTCTGCTGCATGGCCTTGGACACGGCGATCACCCGACTGGAAGGCGCTCGTTTTGCCGAAAACGTGCATCTGCTCAGCTTGTGATCCGGTCCCACCAGTCGGCGTTGGGCCAGCCCCGCCAGATGTTCCGTGATATCGCGAGACATCAGGGGGCTTTCCAGTTCCTGGTTCAACTGCTGGGCGCGCAAGCCATGCTGCCAGGCTTCATCCAGCACGGTGCTCGTGCGTCCCAAGACCTGACCTGAGTCGATCTGACCGGTCAGCAATTTTGACAACTCGAAGCTGGCAATCATCGTTTCGTACCGAGCCGTCAATCCCTGCAATCCTTCAAGGGCCGTTTCCAACTGCTTGCGAGCCAGTTTCCAGCGACCCAGATGGCTGGCATTCACGCCCAGGCAACGGTGGGTCACTGCCGTTTCGTATTTGTCGCCCACGCTGTGGCACATTTCGAAAGCTTCATGCAACACCGCTTCTGCTTCTTCGGGCCGTCCTTCAAGGTCCAGGCATTCGCCGCGCCGCCGGGTCAGTTCCATGA
>DAOVTU010000501.1 GCA_030632925.1 Candidatus Krumholzibacteriia bacterium
GTTCAAGGATCTTGGGCGCGACGACGCCCTCGACTCCATTTTGGACCCGGGCTACGAAGTCGGCTTGAGCGGCTTCATGAAAGGCGTGCGGGAAAATACGTTCGGCGGCTCATTCTCCTTCATGACCGACAGCAGCGAACTCAGTGCCGAGCCGACCTGGGCAGCTGGCCTCGATGGCTGGTCCGCCGATACGCTCGGTTTCCTGACCGGCCCGTCCACCGAATTCACCATCAACATGCAGGCCATCGATGAGCACGGTCGGCGCGACGGCACGCCGGCTTCATTGAGTTTCGATGTCGGCTATCCGCCCTGTGTGCAGTGTATTGAATTGTTGCCAAAATCGAGTTTGGCTTCGGCCTGGTCGCCGGCGCTCGAATGTGCCGATGATCCGGCCTCGCATCCCTGCTTCCAGGATGTGCCGGAATTGCGCGTAAGCCAATCCGGCATTGGTCCGGACGAGCTAGAGTACGTCCAGTCCATCTACATGCTGGTGGACAAGCTGACGTTCAATGTCGTGGTCAGCGACGACATCGTAGGCCAGGAGATGGACAACTACATCGTCCCGTCACGGTTGTACCGCATGTCGGTCCTGTTGCACGGAGTGGATGATCCGCGCGAGGCCTGGTCCGACGGGCTCGGTCGCATGATGGCCTGGCGCTACCAGATCGACTACAACTGCGACCCGTTCAACCAGATCAAGGACGGCGGCGGCAACGACGACATCCAGGACCCGACTTGGGGCGAACCCGGCGACGGCAATGGCTTGAGCATTGACCCGGTCACGGGCTTGTGGCGGCTGGAAGTCGACGTGGTGGTGCCCGAACAGTTGTTCCAGGGCGCAGAGACCTATCACATCATTTTGCAGTTCGTTCAGGCCGAGGGCGATCCGGCCATCGCGGATCAGATTT
The DNA here is from genome assembly GCA_030632925.1 of Candidatus Krumholzibacteriia bacterium. Taxonomy (GTDB): domain Bacteria; phylum Krumholzibacteriota; class Krumholzibacteriia; order LZORAL124-64-63; family LZORAL124-64-63; genus JAGRNP01. Next base: position 909 of record DAOVTU010000501.1, read on the forward strand.
TTGATGCGACGACCCGGCAATTTGGAGACGGTCTCATCAGGGCCGTGGCCATGGACCAGACAGAGTGCGGAAGTTTTCCGCCCCGACCGGCTCGTTTTCACTATTTCCATGGCGTGCGGCCTCCGTTGGAGTCGCTGTCACTGGGCCAGACCTGGCGGGACTGCAACCTGTTAGCGCCGGATATCAAAGGCAGTTTGTCTCTAGGGCAAGGTGCGATGTCGAGCAACGGGGGCGCCGCCATCGAGAAGCCGTTCCGGTTGATCGTCGAGACCAATACCGGTGATTTCTCCTGCGAAATGCCCTAGCCAACCTTTGGAAAGGGGCTCGAACAACGGTTTCGAGCCCCTTTTCAAAAAAAACCAACTATTTTCACTTTTGCTTTTGAAAAAACCGACCCTGCGTTGTTCCTCCTTCGACAAGGAGAATCCAGCATGGAAGTCGGCAGCCAGTTCTCGCTCAGCTGCTGGTCTTCTTCGCCCACAATGCAGGTCCTTGCCTGGCGACCCCAAGAACGATTGAAACTCATGAGGCCATTGGTCATGCATTGGTCTCCCTATCGCCTATGTTAAAATATTTAGTAATGAATTTTGGGTTGCCGGGCGGGGGCCTCAGCTGACACCAGTTGGAAAGGTCCGAGCATGTTGCCGGAAAAGAAAGGGGCCGCGGCCAAAAAGAAGAGCCACACGCAGGATGATGTGGTTCGCAATGCCGCCGCCAGGCCCCACCAACGTTACTCCAAGACCGACTTCGCGGCGGCCTGCCTGGCCCGGGTATTGGTCGAATTTGGCCTGCCTGCTCCTCTGGATGAAATCCGCAAGAACCTGAACGCCTCCCTCTGCCGGGACGATGTCATCAACTTTCTGGATGTCGCGGAAACCTATGGCCTGGATGGCCGTCCGGTTGTCCTGACCAGCGTCGAGTGGCAGAAAATCCCCAGCAATAGCATCCTGCATTGGGGGCCGGATCAATTGGTGGTCTTCGAATCCTACGTCGGCGAATTCGTTGTGGTCCATGACCCGTCCACAGGAACCCGACAAGTGGAGATGACCGAATTCAGCCGCCAGTTCACCGGTGTTGTGTTGCTCTTTGAACCCGCTTCCTCTCGCCAGGATTGAACGTTCGCCTGCTATTGCCCAACCCTCCAAGAAAGAGAGGCCTCTCATGGTCCACCGCTCAAGTTTCCACCGCATCCTCTGCCTGATTCCCCTTCTGCTGCTCGTCGCTTCCGGTTGTCAGGAAGATGTCGGGGCACCGGTATCGTTCATTTCCGAAGGTCCGTCCGGTGACGATACCGGTGCCTTGCGTGAAGTCGTCGGAGTCGAAGACACTTCCCTGCACACGGCCCTGGAGGCCATGTGGACCAATACTGACGGCGTGCTGATGCAGATCTTCAAGCAGACCATCGATTGCCAGGCCGGCGGCGTCTTTGCCGTGCGTCCGACCGGTTGGCCTGAAGGTTATGACGTCGTGTTGACGGTCGATCCGGGCACGGTGCCCCTCAACCACGACAACATGGTGGAGTTCGTGATGGAGATTCCGATCACCGGACCGAGCAGTGGTGTCACTTCGGTGCCCTACGAATTTCATCCCGACGGCATCATCTTCAACCAGCCGGTGCACATCACGGTTGCCTGGCCCGAATGGGCCGGAACGGCTCCGGCCAGTGGTATGGACCTGTGGTACATCGAGCAGGAATTCGTGGATACCGCAGCCCACTATCAGGTGATTGACCGCAAGGTCAGCGAACCGGTCGCCGCCACGATCATCTCCGAAAAAGTGGCATTGGCTCCGGTGGGTCACTACAGCATCGACCATTTTTCGCGCTGGAATGTTGTGGATGATAGCGGATCTTCAGACGATCCCGACGATCCCGATGGTGGCTTGGCCGACAATGGGACGGTGCATGCCAGTCTCGCCAATGCCGTCGAGGGCGACTGCTGTTGGCAGGCAACCGTGACGGACCCGAACCGTCACATCGCTATCGACTTCTAGGAGCCGTCGCCCAACAGTCGGAAGAAGGCCCAATAGGCGGGATGGTTCCAGGTGGTTCGCACATCGCGGCGAGCCGCCTGGAATGCGGCCGCCTTGCTGGCGCCACCCTGCCAGTGGACGTAGAACCTTTCGGCCATATGGCGCGCCGCTTCGTCGTCCACCCACTGGGTCGAGGCGATCACCGTGCGCGCTCCGGCGGCCAGGAATGCGCCCGTGAAATCACCCGTATAGCTGTTGGGCCCACCGGCGGGCAAGCCGGCCCGGCAACTCGACAGGTAGACCAGTTCGGCCTGCAACGACAGGCCCCGAATGGCGACCATGGTCACGGGAATCGTTGTGGCGTTGCCCTCGCTGGATTGGGCGGCCAGGCGAATGGTCGAACGCCGTGCCGCACCCTGGTGCACTTCGGCATGGGTGGCCAGATGGATCACGTCATATTTTTCAATGCCACTGCTGAGCAGGGTGGCCCAATTGGCGGCTGCTCCGGTGGCCAGGTCGGCCTCA
>DAOVTU010000094.1 GCA_030632925.1 Candidatus Krumholzibacteriia bacterium
ACCGAAGAGCTGTGGTTCCCCGAGTGGGAACACGGCGGCACCCCCTGGGCCGAGGGCTCAGGCTTCGGTAAACACAACCCGGTGGATTTCGTGCAGAACTGGCACGTGCCGACTTTGGTTGTCCATGGTGCGCTGGATTATCGTGTGGTCGATACCCAGGGCCTGAGCACGTTCACAGCCCTGCGTCGCCAAGGCGTCCCGGCCCGCCTGCTGTACTTTCCGGATGAGAACCACTGGGTGCTGAAGGCCCAGAACTCCATCCAGTGGCACAACGAAGTCATGGCGTGGATCACACGCTGGACCGAGTAGGGGGCCGCCAGTATGGGACCGATTCTCAAACGCATTGGCCTGGGCGTGGGCCTGGCCACCCTGGTGGTCATCGCAGTGGGTTTCCTGCTGCCGTCGGAGTACAGCGTGAGCCGTACCGTGACGATCCAGGCCAGCCCCGATCACATCCACAACTTTGTGGGCGACCTGGAGCAATGGGCTGAGTGGACACCGTGGGTGAAAGCCGACCCGACGATCAAAGTCATTTTTGGCGACAAGACCAGCGGCGTTGGTGCGCACCAGTCCTGGACCGGCGACAGCGGTGGTGGCTCGCTGACCTTCACCCGCACCGATCCCGGCTGGGGCGTGGGCTACGACATGACCCTCGATGGGGGCAAGCACCCTTCGCAGAGCACCATGCAATACAAGGCCATGGGTGATTCCACGGAAGTCTTGTGGGTCATGACGGGCGACAACGGCATCAACCCCTTCAACCGCGTATTTGGCCTGATGATGGACCCCATGGTGGGCCCCATGTTCGAAGAAGGCTTGAACCGATTGAAGCTGATTGCCGAGAAGGTGGAAACCGAAGGCTAGGAGCCGGTTGGTTTGGGCTGAAAAATGGTGAAGACCCGGACGTTGATCGTCCGGGTCTTTTTTTTGACGCCACCAGCTTGAAAATCGACTATCATCGCCGCACCCTCGAAATTTTCCCGAAAGGACCGCCTCATGTCCAAGTTCGACCTGCATGTCAATGGCCAGCGCCACACAGTGGATCTGGATCCGGAAACTCCCCTGGTCTGGGTTCTGCGCGAAAATTTGGATCTGCGCGGCACCAAGTTTGGTTGTGGCATTTCTGAATGCGGTTCCTGCACGATCATGATGGATGGCCAGGCCATCCGGTCCTGCGTCACGACGGTGGCCGAGGCGGCGGAGAAAAAAATCGTGACGGTCGAAGGGTTGGCCGACGGTGAAAAGTTGCACCCTTTGCAGGAGGCCTGGGAAGAAGAACAAGTGCCCCAGTGCGGATACTGCCAGCCCGGACAACTGATGACAGCAGCGGCATTGCTGGAGCAAAAGCCCCGACCCACGGAAGCTGAAATCGTGGCCGAGATGTCCGACGTGCTGTGCCGCTGCGGCACCTACGGTCGCATCCGCAAAGCCGTTGATGTGGCCGCACGCAAGGGAGGCAAGCGATGAAAGCGATCCAAAATTTGAGTCGACGGGGATTTTTGAAAACCAGCGCCGGCGTGGCCGGGGCCCTGGTGCTGGGCTTCCGTCTGGGTGACAAGGCAGCCATGGCCGCCAGTGGTGGCGCGGACCTGTTCAATCCCAATGCCTGGCTGGAGATCACGCCGGCCAACAAGGTCACCATCCACGTGCCCTGGACTGAATTGGGACAGGGCGTGACCACGGCGGTGCCCATGTTGCTGGCCGATGAACTGGCCGCCGACTGGGAAGCCATCGACATCAAATTGGCCTGGAACGACCCGCGCTTCGGCAACATGGGCACCGGCGGCAGCCGCAGCGTGCGCACCAGTTGGGATCCCGTGCGTCAGGCCGGCGCCACCGCCCGTGTGATGCTCGAAAATGCCGCGGCGACCGAATGGAAGGTGGATGCGTCCAGTTGCAAGGCCAGTGGCGGCAGTGTCGTTCACGCGGCCTCTGGCCGCTCCGCCACCTTTGGCGAGTTGGTGGGCGCCGCAGCCACCCAGGATGCTCCAGCGGATGTGGCCTTGAAAACCCGCGCCGAGCGCACCCTGATCGGTAAGGACCTGCCCCGGCGCGACATCCGCGCCAAGATTCTGGGCGAGACCGAATTTGGCGTCGACCAGAGAATCGAAGACATGGTCTACGCCACGCTGGCGGTTAGCCCCACCTTTGGCGGCAGCCTGAAAAGCTTCGACGATACCACCGCTCTGGCCGTGCCGGGCGTGCTGCAGGTTGTCGAAACACCATCGGGTGTGGCCGTGCTTGCCACCGGCACCTGGGCGGCGATCCGGGGCCGCGAAGCCCTGCAAATCAATTGGGATCCGGGCCCACACACCGATCTCGATTCGGCCGCCATCTCGGCCCGATTGGCCGCCGCCGACATTGCCGACGGGCAGGCCATGCGCGACGACGGCGATATCGACACCGCCCTGGCCGAGGCAGCCACCCAGGTCACGGCCAGCTACGAAGTGCCCTACATTTCCCACTCGCCGCTGGAGCCCATGAACTGCACCGCGCGCATCACCGGCGACCAGGTCGAGGTGTGGGCACCGATCCAATCGGTCACCTGGGGCGCCAACGTGGCCGCGCAGGCAGCCGGCGTGGAGCCACAGAACGTGCGCCTGCAACCGACCTACACCGGTGGGGGTTTCGGTCGCCGCCTGATGGTCGACTATGTGGGCCAGTGCGTGGAAATCGCCAAGGTCTCGGGCAAGCCGGTCCAGCTTTTCTGGACCCGCGAAGACTCGACCAAACACGGCTTTTACCGTCCGACAAGCCGGCACAACATGCACGCCGGCCTCGACACCGAAGGCCGCATCACCGGCTGGCGACACCACCTGGTGGCCCCTTCGATCGGCGGACAACTGAACCCACAGGGAATGGCAGACGGCCGCGACGAAAGTGCGGTCAATGGGGCCGCGACCATCGACTACACCTTTGCCAACCTGCAGGTTGTCTACAACATGACCAATACGGCGGTGCCCGCGGGCTGGCTGCGTTCGGTCTACAATACACAGAACGCCCTGGCCAATGAGTGCTTCCTGGATGAGATCGCCCAGGCTGCCGGGCAGGATCCGGTGGCCTTGCGGCTGCGGCATCTGCCGGCCGACGGACGCCTCGCGCGCACCTTGCGGGTGGCGGCCAAGAAGTGGGGCTGGCCGGCCAAGGCCCCTGCGGGCCGCGGCTACGGCGTGGCCTGTCACGCCAGTTTCGCAAGCTACGTGACGACCATGGCCGAGGTGGAAGTCGAAGGCCGCCAGGTGCGAGTGGTGCGCATCCTGACCTGTGTCGACTGCGGCCCCGTGGTGCATCCGGATGGCCTGCGGGCCCAGATGGAGGGCGCCGTGTGCCTGGCCCTGAGCGCCCTGCTGCGCGAAGAAATCACCATCGCCGGCGGCCAGGTGGTCGAGAGCAACTTCGACGACTACCCCCTGCTGCGCCTGGACGAAATGCCCCCGGTGGAAGTGCTGACCATCGATGGCGAAGACCCCATCGGCGGCATTGGTGAACCCGGATATCCACCGGTCGGACCGGCGGTGCTCAACGCTCTCTTTGACGCCACCGGACAACGGGTGCGTAAGCTGCCCCTGGCCGGGAACTTCGAGGGATAATTCAAAAGGGGGCGGCAACATTGCCGCCCCCGGGCTCAACCACTATTTTGGAAAAACAAATCCATCATTCTCCAGACCGGGAGCTGCCCATGTTGAAGTCCAAAACCGTCATGATCACCGGCGCCAGTGCAGGCATCGGCGCGGCCTGTGCCCACAGCTTTGCCCGCGAAGGCGCCCGGCTCATTCTGGCCGCCCGCCGCGAAGAACGCCTCAGCGAACTGGCCGCCGAGTTGAAGGCCGAGCACGGTACCGACTGCCATCTGATCACCCTGGATGTGCGCGATCGCCTGGCGGTCGATGCCGCCATCGAAGGCCTGCCCGCCGAATGGTCGGCCATCGACGTGCTGATCAACAACGCCGGCCTCAGCCGCGGCCTGGACAAGGTGCAGGAAGGCCAATTCCTGGACTGGGACGAAATGATCGATACCAACGTCAAGGGCCTGCTCTGGATGAGCCGCGCCGTGCTGCCCGGCATGGTCGAACGCGACCGGGGCCATGTCATCAACATCGGCAGCGTGGCCGGACGCCAGGTCTATCCCGGCGGCAATGTCTACTGCGCGACCAAGCATGCCGTGGGCGCCATCACCCAAGGCCTGCGCATCGACCTGCTGGGCACCATGGTCAAGGCCTCATCGGTGGATCCGGGCCTGGTCGAAACCGAGTTCAGCGAAGTGCGCTTCCGCGGTGATACCGATCGCGCGGGCCAGACATACACCAATTTCCCGCCCTTGAAAGCCGAAGACATCGCCGAAGCGGTGCTTTTCTGCGCCACCCGCCCACCCCACGTGAACGTGCAGGATATGCTGATCATGCCTCAGGACCAGGCTGCGGTGTATGCTTCACACCCACGAGGCGTTAAATAAACCATTACGCTGCAATAGATTAACGGGCACTCATAGGAGTGCCTATTTTTTTGCCATGAGATACGGGTTCACTTCTAAAGTTCCTTAATGATTACCCGATTACAAATTATCGACAGGCTTCTCAGGCAGGAGCCGCCAATAGACCTCTCCTTCCTGATACCTGGATGGGCGGGGAGCCCATCAAACCGAAAGGGACCGGAACATGAAGCGCATCAAAACAACTCGTGACGGTTTCACGCTCATTGAGATCGTGATTGCCGTGGCCATCGTGGCCATTTTTGCCGCCGCCCTCAGCCCCATGGTCTTCCGCCATCTGGAAGACGCCAAGCTGACCAAGGCCCAGAACGAATCCGAAGTCATCGCCTCGGCGATGCTCAGCTACTACAAGGACACCGGTGGCTGGCCTTACACCAACGCTGACGGCCCAACCGGCAATGCCATTGCCCGAGTTACCAGCAGCACCGTACTGGCCAGTGGCGCCGGTGCCGGCGCAGCCACAGGCTCGGCCAAGTGGGGCACCGAAGGAACGGCCAAGCACATGGGCGATTACCTGTACTTCAACAACCCCGACGCCGACTCGGCGGCCGACGGCACGGGCGCCGACCAGGCTTCCCAGGATTGGCCCATAACCGGACGCGGCGCCTGGCGCGGCCCCTACGTTGACCAGTACGAATTCAACGACCCCTGGGGCAAGGCGTATGTCGTAAACACGCACTTTGCACCTGGCGGCGGCTATGTGGGTGTCATTCGGCACAAGGTGTTCGTCTTGAGCGCCGGCCCCAACGGCACCTGGGAAACGGCCTGGGACGATGCGACCAGCGAAGAAGTGCTGGGCGACGACATCGGCAGCGTGGTGACCGTTCGTTAAGACAATCATCCGGCCCACACAGCTGGACAAAGAAAACGCCCGCTCTTTCTGAGCGGGCGTTTTTATTGCGTTCCGTCTGCTGACTACATCCGTTCTTCCATCTCTGCCCGAGCCGCGTCGGCCATGGCGTTGGCGTTCTCACCCTCCATGATCACCGGCGTCAACAACATGATCAGTTCAATGTTGTACGACTGGCGGTCGGTCTTGCCAAACAGGTAACCCAGTAACGGCAGGTCCTTCAGGAATGGCACGCCCGTCCGCACGTTCTTCGTCCGCTCGGAAATGAGTCCGGCAATGATCAAGGTCTCGCCGTCGGCAACTTTGCCCACCGTGTCCAGCTCGCGAATTGACAGGATGGGCGCCGTGTCCAGGTTCGGGCTCTCGGCAATGCCCACCACGTCGGAAATGGTCGGGTGCACATTCAAGGTGATCATTCGGTCACGGCCCACCTGAGGCGTCACGTCCAGCACCACGCCAATAGGCACGCTGATCGGCGTGTAGTTGATGACCGGTTCGGTGGCCACACCATTGGAAACCACAGCCGGTTCCACACTGGCCAGATAGTAGACATCTTCACGCACCACGCGCACGATGGCTTTCTGGTTGTTCAGCGTCGTCACCCGCGGTGTGCTGACAGTGCGCAGATCGCCGGAGCTGGCGATGGCCTGCAACATGCCTGTGAGGTGCTTGGAGTCGACCTTGAATTGAAGGAAGTCCTCGCCCAGATTCGACGTGGCGTTCAGGGTTTGCAGACCCACCGAGCTCAGGTCCGAATTCAGGGCCGCTGCCCAGTTCACACCCGACTGCATGTCGTCGCTGAGGATCACTTCCATGATGCGCACCTCAACAGCCACCTGGCGCTGCAGGGATTCCTTCAGGCGCTCGAGCAACTGTTCCACCTTCTGCACCCGCTCCCACTCGGCCGTCACTTGCACCAGCGAGGCCATGGGGTTGACCAGGAGAGAGCGGCCTTCGTCATCGGCCAGACTCACCGACAGGGTCTTGTCGCCCTCGTCACCGGCATCCACAAAGGGGACGCCCGCGAAAACGAGGGTTTCCAGGGCCGACATCACACTGGGCCAGACCGACATCACGGCCGTGCTGGTCACGTGACTGCGGTTCTGGTTTTCGCCACCTTCTCCGCCACCGCCACCGGCACCGGTCGATCCGGCGCGATCGACGGAAACTTCCAGCTCACCACGGCCCTCGCGTTCGGTCACCGGGTAGTCGAACGTGAACCAGCGGGTCATCATGCTGCGGCCGTAAACCACCAGCACATCATCGACCACTTCGTAGCCCAGATCGGCCGGCGACAACAGCGCATCAAGGGCGCGGCTAACCGGCACATCCACCAGGTGCACGTTCACGGGGCCCTCCACGTCCGGCGCCAACTGCAAGCCGAGATTGGCATTGCTGGCCACCGTATGCAGAATTTCCCGCACATCCACCCAACCGTTGGTCACGATGCTCACCTTGGGTCGGCCAGCATCCCAGCCCGCCGCTGGAAAGGGTGTTGTTTCGGCATTCGTCGGCAAAGCCGGGCCCAGCAGCATCCCTGCCATCAGAAAAATTCCCCCAACCATACTCCGGCGCCATGTGCCAAACAGGTTCCACCTGTCCATGGTCAATTCCTTTCGCCTCTTGCGTGTTCAACCAGACTGGTGATGCCCAGTCCGTTTTTCTTCGTCGATTCTGTGATGACTCGTCCGAGTCTGGCGTCATGACTCGCGGCATGCACCGAGAGAAAAAGCTCAGACCCGGAGTCGCTTTTCAACTTCACACCCGTCGTCCCGATGACCGTCACCACATACTGGTCCACACGGTCGCCAACGCGATAACTGTCGCCGCTGATCATCGCCACGAGGCGGTTGCCACCCAGTAAAATTGCGTTGCATTCCAGGGGCTGCTCTTCGGCCACCGGTTCCACGGCAGTCTCTTCTTCAACAATCGTTCCAGACAATTGCCGACTGCCAAACGGGTCTCGCCTCAACCGTGGCGCAGCGCTGGTCGTCCAGGCCGCCAAATCCTCATTCGGAATCTCGTTGGCAAACCGGTAGTCCCCCAGTTCGACCGGCATGGGCTGCGAAGCCTGCAGGCGCACCTTGGACGGTCCAGGCCCTTTCTGGCCGGGCTTGAACACCACCACATTGACCACCACCACGACGGCCAGCAAAACCAGCACGACCGCGGCGATGGTTTTATTTTTAGAATTGTTCATTTGTGCTGACATATACGTCCAGCTCCAGGTCCACCAGCACGGCCCCACGGGTCGGCTTGATGGCCAGATTGTGCACGCTCACCGCGCGCTTGATGACTCGTAAACCACCCAGGAATTCGGCCACCTGGGCGTATTGTCCGTTGAAACGGGCCCGCACCCGATAGGCCGAAAGCGGGATGTTGTCCGGCGATCCGGTCGACGCCACGATGATCCCTTCGGCGATGACCAATTCCCGCAATTCGAATTCGCCCACGCCACTCTTGTCGGCGACCCGGGCGAGGTCCAGAAAGAACTCACCCTTGGCGGCTTTGGCCGGGAACAGACTTTCCCACTGGGGATTGATGGCTTCCTGCCGGGGTTCCAGCGTTTTCTCCAGCCACAGGCCGGCCACGGTCCATTGATCCAACTCGGCCAACCGGGCTTCCAGGGCCTGCACTTCCTGATGCTGAACCGCGGCATGTTGCCAGGCCGGTACAGCGACTCCAAAGAGGATGCCCAACCAACCCGCCACACCGACGCTCCAAATGATGGAACGCAACGGCCACTTTCTGCTGCCTTTTCTGCTGCCCTTGGGTTTTGTCATCTCAACCCCCTCCTTCGCTGGCGCCCAGCCACGTCAATTCCAGATGAAAAACCGTCGTTTTGCGGGTCGTGCTTTCCTTGCCGCTTTCTTCGCCCGGAATCATTTGCATCACGCGCGGTTCGCCCAGGCGATCCAGGAAATCGCAATCGTCCAGGGCCGTCAGGAACTCGAGAAATGCCCCTTGGGCCTTAACGCCTGTGGCCGCCCGACTTTCCCCTTCGATTTGCAATCGGAAACGCCCGTCGAGTTGCTCGCGCACCTGCAGATCCTTGAAGACCACTTCCACTGGTGTCAGGGCCGCCAGGCGCAACAGCACATCCTCGAAATCAGGCCGCCTGCGTGCGAAATGCCGGATGCGATCTTCACGGGCCAGCAACAGAGTCTGGGCGTCGTAAGCCAACTCCGCCTGATGTGCCCGGTCCTGGGCCTCGGCCAATCGGTGCTGA
>DAOVTU010000107.1 GCA_030632925.1 Candidatus Krumholzibacteriia bacterium
ATGTGGCGGTGGGCTGGGATATTCCCCTGAAGTGAACTGCGAATGCAGAAATGTTGGGCGCGGCGGATGGGAATAGGGGATGAAATTCCTGTCCGCTTTTTGGCGTGCTTGACCTATATTCCCTGCGGGAACGGATTCCCACCAACAGCGCCTCAACACAGGGATGTGCACCATGCCGCGATCTGTCCGCCATCTGGCCGTTCTGGCCAGTCTTCTTCTGCTCAGCGTTTTTCCCCGCCCAATTCAGGCCAGCGTGATCCTCAACACGTTGCAAAGCAGCGATACCAACGACCCCGGTTGGACCGGCCGCCTCGACGGCCTGATGTCTGGCAGCGGCGGCAATACCAATCGCTTCCTCATCGAGACCAGCGGCCGCGTGCAACGGCAGGGCGAGCGCGATCGCATACGTCTGCAGGTGTCGGGCGGCTATCAGGAAAGCGATCACGTCGAGACGGCCCGCAATGCGGTGGTTCACCTGCGCCACAACCGCCAGTTCGCCGGGCCGTGGAGCGCCGTGTCCTTTGTTCAGGTGCAGCACAACCCCTTTCAACGACTGAATTCGCGCTGGCTGGCGGGGGTGGGGCCGCGCTACGACTTTAAGCGGGATGACGAAGGTGTCATGGCCCTGGGTGCTGTTCCCATGCTGGAAGTCGAGCGCCTGGATGGGCAGGATGGTCACCTGACCCGCGGGCGGTTGTCGGTTTTCCTGCACATGTCGCGGCGTCTGAGCAGCAATACGAAACTGGATGCGGTGGCCTTCTGGCAGCCGCTGTTCAGCGATGTTTCGGCCTCGCGGGCCGTGGGGAATTTGACCCTGACGGTTGATGTGACCGGTGAAGTGGACCTGAAAGTCGGGGCCGCGGTGGAAGACAATGCCCGGCCGCCGGTGGGCGTGGAGCGCACCGATTGGAGCACATTTATGGGGCTGGGTGTGAGCTTCTGAGTTGTTGTTATCTGTACAGCGCCTTGAGCGAAGCCCAGCTGCTGGGCTCGATGTCAACGGCACCGGATCCGGCAATAATCTGGCCGGTCATCGCGGTGTGGGCGGGCACATCGCAGGTGTAGTAATAGATGGCGTCGGCGTTGTTGCCCAGCGACCAGACGATGGCGTCTGAAGTCGGTGAAGGGTCGGCCGTAAAATCGGCCAGGGGTTGCAGAATGGCCGCATTGATAATGGCCCGGTCGTTCGTTGTGCGCCGGAACTGGCCATCGGTGCCGGTGACAGGCAACGTCGCATCGGCGATGACAAACGGATGCTTGGAACTCACCCGCCGAAAGGTGTAGGTCTGGCCGGCCTGCAGGACCAGGGTCGGGTTGACCACATTGGAGATGGCCCCGGTTTCGTCAAACCAGCTGAACAGGTAGCTGTTGGAGCTGAGGTTGTTCACGTTGAAGGTGACACCGGTGGTGATTTCGTAGCGGTGGGGACCCAGAACGATGGTTTCGCTGTGTGCCGTGGCGGCCAGCAGGATCACGAGAATGCAGGCGGCCAGGAATTTCACGGTGGCCTCCTACGCGGTCTTCACATACACCGCATGGCCGTTGAGGTTCTGCACGCAAACGCGATCATCCAAGCCTTCAAACTCGTGCACCAACTTGGTGATGCCGGTCGTGCTCGGGAATCCGAAATCGTCAAACACCACGATGCCGCCTACGGGCATGCGCGCCCAGGCCCATTCCAGGATGTCCTTGCCCGACTGATACACGTCCACATCGATGTGGCACAGGCGGAAGGTGCGGTCGGCGATCTGGTCGGCGGTGTCCTCGGGAAAAATGCCCTTCAGGATGCGGATGTTGTCCAGACCCAGATCCTTGGCCAGGCCTTCGACAATGGGGATCGAGGTGTCGGCGTGCTCGCCGCCTCCGTAGTTCGCATCCACGTCGCCGGTCTTGACCACGCCTTCAAAAGTATCGCAAAGAAAAATCTCGGTCGCCAGCCCCAGCAATTTTGCCCGCTTGCCCAAAAGGCAGCCGGTGCCGCCACGCCAGGTGCCGACTTCCAGCACGTCGCCATCGAGGTGGGCCGTTTGACTCAGCAGGTGCCACAGCTCGTAACAGCGGTAGATGTCGACCAGCGTGCGGTCCTTGATAATGGCGTGGGTATCCTGGAATTCACGGTCCAGCAACCAAGGGCTGTAGGTGGCCCAGGAGATCAGGATCGAGTTCTGGCGCGGGTCCAGATTCTTTTCCACAAAGGTGCGGCGGGCCCAGAACAGGGCGTTGGCCATGAACGCCTTGCCGTTGCGGGCAATGATCTTCTTCATCTTGAAGTGGGGCCTTTCGCAGGGACACCAATAATACCAAGGTTTTGGAGGCCACAAGGATAACAAAAAACGGCGGTCGGATCAATATCCGACCGCCGCCTGGGTCTGCACTCGAAAACAGATCGTTAGCCGTGGCTGTGGCCTTCGTGGCTGTCTTCCGCCTCGCCGGCTTCGGCTTCAGCATCGGCCTTGGCCTTGACGGCACATCCGGCGCAATAGAATTTGCCGTTGATCTCGGTCAGGTGATCCATGGCCACATCCTTCATGGGGCAGGGACCGTCGCAATCGTGGGTCTCGGCCACTTCTGTGGTTGCCTCGGTAGCGGCTTCGGTCGTTGCCTCGGTGGCTTCATTGTCGCCGCCGCTGCAGCCCACAACGAACACCAGCAAACTGATGGCCAAGGCCATGAGAACCAGATTCCCCTTATTCATCCTGTATTCCTCCTGAATGTTGAGCCTTTGGTGATCCTTCCTGGATCAATTCCGGACCCCAGCTTGCCGCCTCGGGCGGGTCTTGTACAGGTCAAATATCACCGGTACGGCCGGTACAACACCTCGACCCGCACCAATTCGAGAATTACTGCCGGGATGTCGGCCGGTGCCAGGCCCAGGGCAGCGAATTTTTGCTGCAACTCCCGGCCCGGCAGGTCGTCTCCCCATTCGCGCATGGCCAGGAGGGCCGTCGCCGTAGGGCCGGCGGTGATGGGCACCGGATCCTGGTTGCGCACCCTAAGCTCCAAGGTCTCGGTGCGTGGGCCGGCTGGTGTGTGGCGCACACTGGTGCCGATGGTGATTTCGGGACTGACCCTGAAAACAGCGTTGGCGATGTCGGCCATTCCCAGTTCCGGGCGCGGGGCGTTGTCCTTGTGGGCCAGCATGATCTCCAGCATGGGTGGGCAAAGCACCATTTCCAGGAAGCGGTACTGTTCAAATATGGGCAACTTCAGCAAGCGGTCCCGCAGGTCCGAAGCCGGCACCTGTAACTCGACCTGCCAGTCGAGGGGTTCGGCCCAGCGCACGAAGCGCAAACCGGCTGTGTCGATCATTTGCCACAGGCTGGCGATGTCGTAGGTGGTCTCGTTCGCATTCAGCAGGCGGTCAACCATTTCCACGTCGTTGACCTCGCCGGTATCGGCAAAACGGCTGCCTTTCAACACACCATCGGTGCCGAAGGTGGCCACTTGCCTGGCCAGGGCCACACGGTCCACCAGAGGGGTGCCGTCCGGGAAAAGCACATCAATGGCCGCCGCGGTTTTCAGCAACGGATCGCGCCCGTTGCGTCCGTAGACCATCAGGTTGATCAGGCCGTGGGGGGCCAGGTTTTCGCGCAACAAACCCAAGCTGGCTGCCGGATCGCTCAGATGGTGGATCACGCCCGAGCTGTGGATCACATCGAACCCGCCGGTTGGTGCCTCAAGTCCGTCGAGGCTCATCAGGTCGACCTCCTGCAGCCGAATATTTTTCAATCCGCGTTGGTCCACGGCTGTTTTCGATTCCGCCAGACCGACCCGGTTGATGTCGATGCCAACAAACTGCACTTCGGGCTGAAATGTGGCCGCACCGATGAGACCCAGGGCGCGCCCACACCCGGCATCCAGGACCTGCCGCGGGCCGGCCCCCTCTGGCGCCCGCGCACCGTAAGAAAGGATCAGGTCCACATCACTGCCCAGGCGGTTGTTCGGCGCGCCGGTGGGGTAGGGGTACTTTTCGTACATGTCCCGGATGCTTGCAGTGATCTGGTCCATTGTTGCTCCTTCATGGGCGGTGGCTAGGTCTGTTGTGTGTAGTGATTTTATACCGCAAGCGGGCCTGACCGTCAAAGCCCGGACATAAAAAAGCCCCCGCTGCCCAATGGCCGCGGGGGCAGGCTCCAAGCGGCCACCTCACCTACTTGGCCTTGATGCCCTCAATGTCCAAACTGATCTTCACGTCGTCACCAATAACCATGCCGCCGCTTTCGAGAGCCGCGTTGTAGGTCAGCCCCCAGTCCTTGCGTTTGATCTTGCCTGTCACGCTGAAACCCGCACGATCGTTGCCCCAGGGGTCGGCCACCGAGCCGTTGTACTCCAGGTCCAGCACGACCGGATGGGTCACGCCGTGCATGGTCAGTTCGCCGTACATTTTGCCTTCGGATTCGTCTTCCATTTCCACGCGAGTGGATTTGAAGATCATGGTCGGGAATTGGGCGGCGTCGAAGAAGTCTTCGCCGCGCAGATGATCATCGCGTTTCTGGTTGCCGGTATCGACCGAAGTGATCTGGATCGTGGCTTCGGCGTGCCAGCTGGCCGGGTCGCCTTCGGTGAAGCTGAAGGTGCCTTTCACATCGCCGAACGAACCATTCACTTTACTGATGGTCAAATGCTTGACCTGAAAAGTGACGGCACTGTGAGTGGGGTCGACCTCGTATTCGGCGGCCTGCACCGCGCCGGTCGTCGCAATCATCAGGGCCAACAGGCCCAAGGTTACAATCCTGATGTTCGTCTTCATCGTCGGTCTCCTCTATGAGTTTTGCCTGGCCTTGACCAGGAGTCGGTTCAAATCCTTCAGTTCACGGGCGCTCAGGTGTGCGAGTGCCGCGCGGTCCTGCTCGTTGACGGGCTTGTCCATTTTTGCCAACAACGCGAGCCCTGGGCGCGTGATGGAAATCAAAACGACCCGGCGGTCGGTGGTCGAACGTTCGCGCGAGGCGAAGCCCAGCTTGATCAGCTTGTCGATCAGGCGGGTCACATCCGGCACCCGCGTCACCATGCGCTCGCCGATGTGGGAGCAGGGCAGGCCTTCGCCCTGTTGCCCTCGCAGGATGCGCAACACGTTGTAAAGCGGTTGGCTCAAGCCGTAGGTCTTGAATATGCGATCCAGGTCTCCGGCCAGATGGCCTGCGGTGCGCAACAGGTTCAGCAGGGCTTCCTGCTCGGGTGAATCAAAATCGCGTGACAGTTGCAGGTCTTTCCGCAAGGTGGACATGATGGCCTTTCTCCGGTTCGTGCTGTGAGGGGATAATGTATGTGAAGCTGAAGGTTGTTGCAACAGGTAATCGAAAAAAAGAGAAAACACTCAACTGGAGACGGGTGCCCACTTGGCCAGAGTTTCAGCCAAAGCCTCGGCTTTCAAGGGCTTGGCCAAGTAGTCACTGGCACCGCCCTTGATGTATTTTTCCTTGTCGCCCACCAGGGCATTGGCGGTCAGAGCCACGATGGGGATGTCGGTGCGGCGCACACCATTCTGTCCCTTGCGGATGTGCTTGATCGCCTGTGCGCCATCCAGGACCGGCATTTGGATGTCCATCAGGACGATGTCGAAATCACCGGCGGCCAGGGCATCAAGGGCTTCCTGCCCGTTGCCGACGATCGTGACTTCTGTCAGGCCCATTTTCTTGAGGAAGCGCTGAACCACCTTCTGGTTCACGATATTGTCTTCGGCCACGAGCACCCGCAGGTGATGCAGCTCGTCTTGATCTTGCCATTTGCGAGTGATGACTTTGGCTTCGGCTTCTTCGGTGATCTGCTGGCCATGCAGCAGGGCCGAGATTTGCGCCGCCAGAGCGTGGGGCTTGATCGGCTTGGTGACGATGCCAGCAACACTATCGGCCAGATCTTCGGGCAGGGTTTCACGCTGGCCCAGTTTTTCCAGGACCAGCAGTTCACGTCCGGCGGCCAGTTTTTGCCAGATGTCCGGCGCCTCGGCCAAAACTCCCTGGTCCACAAACAAGAGATCGCGCTGGTCTTTGGCCACGGGGCCAGGCACGGGGGCCAAGTCATTGGGCCCGGTCAGGATTTGAGGTTCGGCGGCGCCCCAGCCCACCATCTGGTCGGTCAGGTGCTGGGAAACGGCGGGGCTTTGGGTCATCAGTACAACTTGCCGGGCAGCCAGCAGTTTGGGGTCCGGTTGGGCTACTGGTGGGGGTGCTTCGTCCTGGGAAATTCCCAGCACCATCGTGAACCAGAAAGTCGAGCCATGGCCGGACACGCTTTCGACCCCGATTTCGCCACCCATCATCTCGGACAGCAGGCGGCAGATGGACAACCCGAGGCCTGTGCCGCCAAATTCTCGCGTCGTCGAACTGTCGGCCTGGGTGAACGGTTCAAAAAGACTGTCCTGGGCTTTCTGTGAGATGCCGATGCCGGAATCCTTGATGCTGATCTTGATCTCGGCGGTGGTTTTGTCGCCAAAGAGCTGTTCGGCGTGAATCTCGATGTCCCCTTTAGCGGTGAATTTGATAGCATTGCCCACCAGGTTAGTCACCGTCTGGCGTACACGAGTGGGATCGCCGAGCATCAGTGGGGGCAAGTCCGCTGCCACCGTAGTGACAAAATCGAGGCCCTTTTCATGGGCCTTGAGCGCCAACAGATCGCCCACTTCTTCAATGGTGCCGGCCAGGTCGAAGGGGATCTCTTCCAGTTCCAGCTTGCCCGCTTCAATTTTTGAGAAATCCAAAATGTCGTTGATGATCGCCAGCAGGGATTCGGCACTGCCGTTGGCGGTCATCACGTAGTCGCGCTGTTCGGTGGTCAGCTTGGTGCCCAACAAAAGTTCGGTCATGCCCAGCACACCGTTCATCGGGGTGCGGATTTCGTGGCTCATGTTGGCCAGGAAGTGGGACATGCTTTCGTGGGAGGCTTCGGTTTCCATGGTCAGGGACTGGGCGTGCTCGATGGCCGCCACCAATTGCTCGTTTTCCTGTTGGGCATTGGCGGTGGCGTTGGCGAGGGCAGCCTCAGCTTGGACAAGTTTGGTGACGTCGCGCATGACGATGGTGGCGCCGACGACAGTGTTGGTGGAGTCCCACAATGGCTTGTACCAGACATCGAAGCTGAAGGTGATTTGGTCATCCTGGACGCGCTCGTGGTGTTCCGTTTCGCTCTGGAACACCTGCTGCAATCGACAAACTTCACAGCTCGTTTCGCTCTGCATCAGGGCATTGAAGCAGGGGGGCAGAACATCTTCGGGGATGGTGATGTCCTGTTTGCGCTGGCACCAGTTGCCGCCGAGGATATTCCGGTCGAGATCAACGACAATGATGGTGTCCGGCATGTTGGAGAACATCGGGTCGATGAGGTCCGCAGGCAATTTCCCACAGGAGGAAGCGTCGCCTTCTGCCGCGATATTTTTTTTGATGCAACTCACGAGTCTCGCATACCTCTGGGCCTGGCACGTGTCCGCTCAGTTTCAACAGGGTTATTTGTCTGGTAGAACTGCTATCGGCTTTGGGGCATGCAAGTTGAGCGCTATCAAGAAATCTTTAGTCGCTTGCACGGACTGGAGTACGGAACATGTCACCTGACAGTGTCCGTTTGGACACGTAGAGAGCCGGAAAACAGGACACAGGATAGGGTTGCACGGTTGTAAACCATTATGTGGCAACATGAAAAGGGCGGATCGTTCTTTGCCTATACAGGGCAGAAAAGGAGGCTTCCCATGTTGTACAAAGCCACTGCGACCCCGTCCCGTTTGCCGCGCCTGATGACGCACCTGCTCATCTGGACCTTCGCGATTTTGATGATGGTGAATGATTCCGATGCCCGCACCGACTCCGGATTTGGCGAACTGACCGTGTCAGATTCCGGACAGGTTTATGGTGTGCCGGCCCAGAACACGTCCACCTACCTGGATGTGTCCGGCCCGCTGATCAAGGCCGCGGTCCGTCAGGAGTTCGTCAACCCGACGGATGAGGTGATTGAAGCGACCTATGTTTTTCCCCTGCCGGAAAACGCAGTGGTCTTTGCCATGGAGTTGTTGGTGGGCGAGCGCCGCATCGTTTCGGTGGTGCAGGAAAAATCCCAGGCCCGCCGCACTTATCAGGAGGCCCGCGACAGCGGACGGC
>DAOVTU010000366.1 GCA_030632925.1 Candidatus Krumholzibacteriia bacterium
CACGCTGACGACCTGGACATCCGCAGCGATATTTACTCCCGGGGGGTATTGCGCTATGAATTGCTGAGCGGCCGGCTGCCCTTCGACCGGTCATCCCTGCGCCGCACCGGCACCCAACAGGATGGCCTGCACACCGACCCACCGCGCCCGAGTACTCGGGTGTCACAGGTTTCTGAACACTCCAGGGAGAAAACTGACGAAATCGCCCGGCACCGAGGCACCGACGTGCGTGGCCTGCAGCACCAACTCAAAGGTGATCTGGATTGGATCCTGCTCAAGGCCCTCGCCCCCCAGCCTGAGCATCGCTACGCCACAGTGCAAAGTTTTCTGGAGGATATCGAGCGGCACCGCACCAACCAGCCCGTCCTGGCCGGACCACCGACGATTCGCTATCGGTTCGGCAAATTTGCCGCCCGGCACCGGCCCGCCATGGCCGCCGCCGCAGTCGTGCTGGTGATCCTGGTCGGCACCGCGTTCAAGCTCAACCAGCACCGATTGCAAACCCTCGCGGCGTTGCGGGAAGCCGAGGCCGTGACCGCCTTCCTGACCGAAACCCTGGCCTCGGTGCGGCCGGACGAAATGGGCCGCGATGTGACCGTGCGCGCGGTATTGGACCTGGCGGCGGCGGCGTTGGAGTCTGATTTGGGTGAACGGGATCTGGTGCGCGCCCGGCTCCAATTGACCATCGGCCGCACCTATCAGGCGTTGGGTGAGTTGGCGCCCGCTGGGCAGTACCTCGAAAAAGCCGTCGCGTTGCGCGAGTTGAAGTTGGGTCCGCAGGCGGCTGAGACTTTGGTCGCGCGCTACCATCTGGCCACGCTGTACCAGGACCAGGGGCACCTGGAAGAGGCAACTTCCGCATTGGAAGCCGTGCTTGCCGGGCAACGGAAATTGTTCGGCGACCATGCGGACCAGTCCCTCGCGACACTGGTGGCTTTGGGTGGCACGTGGCACCGCCGGGGCGACCTGGCGAAATCCAAGGCGCTCCTGATCGAGGCCCAGGAGGGCTACCTGGCGGCGGGCCGGCAGGATTCCGAAGACGCCATGGATGCGATCGAAAGCCTGGGCAACGTGTTGTCCGAACAGGGTGATTTGAAAGCGGCCGATGTCTTGCTGACGGCGTCTCTGGCTTTGCGGAAGGCCAAACACGGCGACGTGCACCCGGTGACGATTTCGGCGGTGAACAATCTGGGCATGCTGCGCTACGACCAGGGACGGCACGCGGAGTGCGAATCGTTGTTGACGCAGGTGGTGGAGCTGCGGACGCGCCTGTTGGGGCCCGACCACATCGACGTTTTGGCCGCCATGTGCAATCTCGGCAGCATCCGTTCGACGTTGGGCCAGCTTTCGTCGGCGGCGACCATGCTGGAGACGGCGGTGCAGCGGGCCGAAGAAACATTGGGAGCGGAACATCAGGTCACCTTGTCGGCGCAGAACAATCTGGCCTGGGTTTATGAGCGGCAGGACCGGATTAATGACGCCGAGGCCTTGTACCTGACCGCACTGGCGACGCGGCAGCGGGTGTACGGCCACGACCACGCCTACACCATGACCTCTTCCCACAACCTGGGTGGGCTGTATCTGCGGGCCGGGCGCCTGGCCGAGGCGGAAACGATTTTGCGCGCGACGCTGGAACATCGTCGCGAAGTGATTGGCGACGCACATCCGCACACGCTGCTTTCGATGGCCGGCCTGGCCAATGTGTGGCGGGACCAGGGTCGGTATGCCGACGCGGGGCCACTCTATGAAGAGGCTTACCGGTTGCAATGCGAAGAGCTGGGCAGCGATCACCCCAACGCCCTGGAAACCGCCGCCGATTGCGCAAAAATGCACGATTTGATGGCCGCGCCGGATTTGGCCGCCTTGTGGCGGACGCGTGCGGCCAGTCCGGCAAACTCCGCCGCACCCTGACATCGGGTCATTACCCCGCAACGACTTACGAAACTTTTGCACTGTTCGTCGCCGGTTTGCGCCTTTAGGAACAGCAGCCAGTGATGTGATACCTGGCGTCCCGTCCCGAGGTCAGGAGCAAAATCATGACTCACCCCAAATTCGTTCTGCGCCTGGTTGCCGGGCTGTTGATTCTGTT
The DNA here is from genome assembly GCA_030632925.1 of Candidatus Krumholzibacteriia bacterium. GTDB lineage: Bacteria > Krumholzibacteriota > Krumholzibacteriia > LZORAL124-64-63 > LZORAL124-64-63 > JAGRNP01. The sequence goes on from DAOVTU010000366.1 coordinate 2,090, forward strand.
CGGCGCCGTTTCGTGTTCCTCAGATGACCCGGCGGCCCCCATTCCCGTCGCCGATGTGGATGCCTACCTGGCCAACCTGCCGTCGTGGGACTCCTTTTCACCGCCCATGCCGGACGCCGACGATGCTGTAGGCGCGCCTGTCGACTCGACCGAAGTGGTTGATGGCACGACCTACGAGTGCGTGACCACGCACTATTCCCTGACCCAGACACCCGAGAAATTGGTGACCCTGAATCCCGATGTCGAGGTGCTGTGGGTCGGCTCCCTGTTGCAGGGTTCGGGCTATGTCGGTGGCCTGGGTTCTCTGGCCGAACTTCCCATCCGGCAGCGCGGACCGCTCACGCTGGCCATCGATCTGTTGACCGGTGAGAACACACGCACCGTCGCCGACCCGGATCTGGCCTCGGTCGGCTCGGCGATCGGTGACCTGATTCAAACCGCGTCTGATGCGGGCCACCGGGCCGGAAGCCGGATTGCCTACAACGAAGTGAGCTACCACTCCCTGGCGGAGGCCTCCCTCAAACTCGGGTTCTCGGCGGCCTACTCGGGTGTCACGGCCAGCGCCGAGTTGGCCGCAAGCGTATCAGCCGAGAAGACGTCGATCATGGTGACTTTCACCCAGCAGATGTTCACCGTATCGCAAGTGTTGCCCCAAACACCCGGTGAGATGTTCAGCAGTGCCTTTACCGAGGATCTGCTCCAGGAACAAGTGTCCCGGGGCCGATTAGGGCCGAACAACCTGCCCGTTTACGTTTCGAGCATCGTCTATGGACGCATGCTGGTTTTCACGATGACCGCCGCGGCGACGGCGGCTGAGATTCGGGCCGCCGTGGGCGTTGCCGCCGGCGACATTGGTGGCGAGCTTTCGTCCGAGCAGCGGCTGCTCCTGGAAACGTCGGAGATCGGATTGGTGGCTTTGGGTGGCGATGCGGCCAGCGCCGAGGCCGCGATCCGCGCGGGTGATTTTTCGGCTTATTTTGCCGAAGAATCAGCCTTGACCACGGCGCGTCCGATTTCGTATACGGTCCGCAATCTGGCCGACAACAGTGTGGCCGCCGTCAGCGAGACCACCGAGTATGACGTGACCAACTGCGCCGCCGAGGTTACCGGAGCTGTCTACAGCATCCAGATAATCGATACGACTTACCTGGAGCGACGTCTGTGCGGCGTGATTCCGATTTGTCAGATCCTGTTCCGCGCAAAATTCTTTGTTGAGGACGACCTGCAGACGACTCTGGCTTTGGACGCACAGACGCAGGATTTCATGTGCGTTGACGACTCCCACGCCTTTCCCGGGGCCGCGACGGTCACCGGATTGAGGCTTCACTATGATGGGCGTGATCAAATACGGATCTTCGGCGATATCTGGACCGACTACCCCAATCATTTTGTCTGGGGACCGGGTATTGTCCTGACGGGAGACATCGCCCCGGGCATCCGGGGTTCGTCGGTTTGGAATCCGGCTGGGTGTCACCGTTTTGGCATACGTTATCGGGTGACGAAGACTGGTGTGTTGACGGATTAGGTGTTGAAGAGCGGGAGTCCCTCGGGGCTCCCGCTCTCTCGATTTCTTCGCATTTCAGGTTGTTGTCGCTCAGCTTTCCCAACTCAAGCAAAGACGACGAGCTGGTATTCATGTAGGCGCCCTTAAAGAGGGTTGTTCCGTTCTCGTCATATGGGTGTTTTCTGGGCAATAATTGGGTGAAAGTCTCACGTAAAGCTTTTGCAAGCTGCTGTTTTTATATTGTTTAAGACCTATTTGATTTATACCCCTCACCATCCCCCGTGTTCCGAATCACCGAACAGGCGCCGGGTATCTTGTTGGTGCTTCCTGGAGGAAGTGCCGACTTTACCCGCGATGAGGAGATGGCTGATGGGACAACAATTTGAGTTTATCTGCCCACAGTGTGGGTACGAAGCGTTTGTGGCTGGTGGGTTTGATTGCGGGATGATGTCGGCGTTTGTGACCATTGTTTGTCGGGATTGTCGGGAGTTGTGTGATGTGGGATTGAGGGGTGGTTTGGAGGGCCGGCGGTCGAAGGGAATGGCGATGAACGAGCGAGCGCAGAGATCGTTTTGGATGATCGTGGTGTCGTGTTTGGTGTTGAGTTTGGTGGCGGCATGGACGTCGGTGGGAGGGGTTTCTTGATGAGTCGAAGGAATGGTCAGGAAACGGGGCCTGCATCCCCCACTCCCACCGATGGCCGGGCTGTTGATGAGACGGATCGCTTTGCCGGATGCC
>DAOVTU010000151.1 GCA_030632925.1 Candidatus Krumholzibacteriia bacterium
GGAAAATATGACCCTGCTGGGGCTCTTTGACCGGGTGAACCCGGAAGACTGTTTCGAAGGCTACTGTGGTGACAACAGCCTCGAAATCGTGCCCCTGTGCTACGCGGCCAAGCGGGCGGCGTGTTTCGACCTGAGCAACCCAGATACGATCCGCTTCTTCGATGAGGAAGTGAACAACGGGTTCTCGTACTTCTACTCCGTCAGCAGCTTTGACTACGGCAACACCGCCCTGACCACGCCGCAGAACAATACCAACGAGATGTTGTTTTCGCCGCGTTGGACCGGGGATGATCTGTCACCGTACAACGGTGCCGGAAATCGGACTCGTATTGACGTGAACAAGCCGGCGACGGCGGCGGCCGAGGACGAAGAGATCTACGCCTATCCCAATCCGGTTCGTCTGGGCGCTGGTGTACCCCGTGACGAGGGAAATCTGGTGGTCTTCACCAACCTGCCCGAGGGTTCGAGGGTGCGCGTATTCACCACCGCCGGAGACGATATCATCAATCTGGGGCCGGACAACCAGACCGGTGGCCAGATGTATTGGCGAACAGTCAACCGCGACGGCGAAGAGATCTCGGCCGGTATTTACCTCTACAAGGTGGAAATGCCCGCTCGCGAGGACTACTGGGGACGGATCGTCGTCATTCGGTGAGACAATTTGCACCAGACGACGCTCTTTGAGCGGTTGTTCGGCAGATAATGAAAATCGGGTCCAATTCGCGGAATTGGGCCCGTTTTTTTATGTTGACCCGATGCCGGCAGTGTCCTTATTTGCAACTTGAAGAATAACGCGAAGCCTCGGGAGTCCGGGGCCATTTCACGACTTTGACCAATGGAGATGTCATGAGCGGCAAACGGGTCTTTTTCTTTGGTGACGGGCAGGCCGATGGCCACGCCGGAATGCGGAATCTGCTGGGTGGAAAAGGGGCCAATCTGGCCGAGATGATCACGCTGGGTATTCCCGTCCCCCCTGGATTTACCGTGACGACCGAAGAGTGCATCGCCTACCAGCAAACCAATGCCCTGTCGGACGAGTTGAAGGCTGATGTCAAAGAGGTTTTGGCCAAGGTCGAAAAGGCCATGGACAAGAAGTTTGCCGATGCCAACGACCCCTTGCTGTTCTCGGTGCGCTCGGGTGCCCGTGTTTCCATGCCCGGCATGATGGACACTGTGTTGAACCTGGGCCTGAACGACGAGACGGTGCAGGGCCTGGCCAACAAAAGCGGCAACGCCCGCTTCGCCTTCGACAGCTACCGCCGCCTGGTGCAGATGTACGGCGACGTGGTCATGGGCGTGGACGGCCACACCCTGGAGCACGCCATCGATGAGATCAAGGCTGCACGGGGTGTCAAGCTGGACACCGAGCTGAGCGCTGATGACCTCAAGGAATTGATCGCCACCTTCAAGTCCATCATTAAGGACGAAACCGGCCAGGACTTCCCCACCGACCCGTTCGAGCAGCTGTGGGGCGGTATCAGTGCCGTGTTCAAGAGCTGGCATGTGAAGCGGGCCTACGAGTACCGCGCCATCAACCGCATTCCCCACGATTGGGGCACCGCGGTCAACGTGCAGGCCATGGTCTTTGGCAACATGGGTGAGAACTCGGCCACGGGTGTGGCTTTCACCCGCGACCCGAGCAACGGCGAGCGCCGCTTCTACGGCGAATTCCTGATCGATGCCCAGGGCGAGGATGTTGTGGCCGGTACGCGTACCCCGCAGCAGCTGAACGTCGCTGGTCGCGACCTGTTGCCCGCCGGCAACGAAGCCAAGACCCTGCCGACCCTGGACGAGGCCATGCCGGAACCCTACAAGGCCCTGGATAAAATCCGTGGCGATCTGGAAAACCACTACAAGGATATCCAGGATATCGAGTTCACCATCCAGGACGGTCGCCTGTGGATGCTGCAAACCCGCAGTGGAAAGCGCACCGGCGTAGCGGCGATCCGAATTGCGGCCGAGATGGAGGCCGAGGGCCTCGTGACGATGGAAGAAGCATTGCTGCTGGTGGAACCGGATCACCTGGATCAGCTACTGCATGACCAGATCGATCCCGACGCCGAAACGACCGAAATGGGTGTTGGCCTGCCGGCCAGCCCGGGCGCAGCCCAGGGTGAAATCGTCTTCAGTGCCGAAGATGCAGTCGCCGCGCACGCCGATGGCAAGAAGGTTGTCCTGGTGCGCCGCGAGACCAGCCCCGAGGACATTGCGGGCATGCACGTGGCCGAAGGCATCCTGACCAGCCGTGGTGGCATGACCAGTCACGCCGCCGTGGTGGCTCGTGGCATGGGCAAACCCTGTGTCGCCGGTTGTAGCGACCTGGTGGTCGATACGAAAACCGGCAAGATGGAAATCGGTGGCAAAACCTACACTGCTGGCGACATGCTGACGATCAACGGCACCACCGGTGCGGTCATCGACGGCGCGCCTGCTCTGGTTCCGCCCCACATGGATGATCCCAACCTGGCTAAGGTCATGGGCTGGGCCGACGAGACCCGTCGCCTGAAGGTTCGCACCAACGCCGATACGCCCCACGATGCCAAGCAGGCCCGCGAGTTTGGCGCCCAGGGCATTGGCCTGTGCCGTACCGAGCACATGTTCTTTGGCGAAGACCGCATCCTGAAGATGCGTGAGATGATCCTGGCGGAGAACCTGGAAGCCCGCGAAGTGGCTTTGGCCAAGATCAAGCCCATGCAGCAGGATGATTTTGAAGGCATCTTCCGGGCCATGGACGGCCTCGAGGTGACGGTCCGCCTGTTGGATCCGCCCCTGCACGAGTTCCTGCCCCACGAGACGGCCGACATGAAGGTGCTGGCCGACGAGATGGGCGTGGAACTGAAGACCATTGAGCTGAAGGTAGAGTCGTTGCACGAGATGAACCCGATGCTGGGTCACCGAGGATGCCGTCTGGGCCTGATCTATCCCGAGATCTACGACACCCAGGTCGAGGCCATCATCGCCGCGGCCATCGTGGTCAAGAAAGAGGGCGTTGATGTGCGGCCGGAGATCATGATCCCGCTGGTCGGTACCCGACGTGAGTTGGGTGACCTGCGCACGCGTACCATCATGGTGGCCGAGCGTGTCATGGCCGAAGCCGACTACAAGGTCGACTATCTGGTGGGCACGATGATTGAGATTCCCCGTGCGGCGCTGCTGGCTGACGAAATGGCCCAGGAGGCCGACTTCTTCAGCTTCGGCACCAACGATTTGACCCAGATGACCTTCGGTTACAGCCGTGACGATACCAATGGCTTCCTGCCTGAGTACGTGCGGCGGGGCATCCTGACCAACGATCCGTTCCAGCAGCTGGATCAGTCCGGCGTGGGGCAGTTGGTGGAGATGGCCGCGGTCAAGGGTCGCAAGGGCAACCCGAAGATCCACCTGGGCATCTGCGGTGAGCACGGTGGCGATCCCTCCTCGGTGGCGTTCTGCCACAAGGTTGGCCTGGACTATGTCAGTTGTTCCCCGTTCCGGGTGCCCATTGCCCGACTGGCTGCGGCGCAAGTCATGGTGCGGGAAAAACTGGAAGCCGGAAAGTAGGTCTGGGTGGCGATCCATTGGTCAACCCCAGCCTGGATGTGGCCCCTGCTGCTCATTGTAGCGGCAGGGGCTGTGCTTTGGGCTGTCCGGGCCTATGGCAAAACCCTACCCCGACCGACGCGCTCCCTGCAGCGCACTTTGACCCTGCTGCGTTCCGCTGTCTTTCTCCTGCTGGTGCTGGCCATTGCCGGCCCGGTGCTGTCCCGCCTGCTGAGCCACACCCGTCCCGCTGAAATTGCCGTGATCGTAGAGGACTCCGGCAGCATGTTGATCCGGGACGCCGGTACCGACACCACGGGCCATCGCTGGTCGCGCGCGTTGGCGGTGGCGGCCCAACTGGACTCTGCGCTCAGTCGCCAGGACTTGTCCGTGGTTCCGGTGGTATTGCGCGGCAATGGTCTCGAGGCCATCACGGAGTTCCGGCTGGATGACCCGGTGGTCACCGACCCGACCGGGCACGGCACAAACCTGAGTTCGTTGCAACGGCAGGCCGACGACCGTTTGGCTGGCCGGCCGGTGCGCGCGACCGTCATTTTCAGCGACGGACAGGAAACCACAGGTTGGGGGAGCGAGGCCCGTAACCGACGTGCAAGCCGCCCGACATCCGGCCCGCTCTTCGTTGTCGGCGTAGGAGATGAAGACGGCCCACCGGATCGTGTTTTGAAGGATTTGCGTTACCCCGATACCGCCTATGAAGGTGACGAAGTCGTAGTGGAATTTGCTGTCGATCACCGCTATCTCGGAGGAGGGGCGGCGGGGCTCGAGAGGGAAATCACGGCCCGGTTGGTGGGGCCAGACGGCGTGGTGGCTGAAAAAACAGTGACCTCGACCGACAAACTGGTTCCCATGGAGATGAGTTTCAGTCCCGATCAGGTGGGGTTGCAGGCCTATGACCTGCAGGTAGAGGTGCTGGACAACGAGCGTTTCCCTGCCAACAACAAAGCGTCACTGGCGATCAACGTGCGACAGGAGCGGGCCCGGATCCTTTTGCTGACCGGCGCGCCCTCCTGGGATGTGCGCTTTCTGGCCCAGGCAGCGGCCCAGGAGCAGAGAATTGCCCTGACGGTGGTGCATCCGGCGGCCCAGGGCCTGGTTTATGCAGACAGCCTGATACCGTGGCAAGCGCCGGTGGAAGCCGAGCAGTGGGCCCAGTGGGATGCGGTGGTCCTGACCGGTTGGACCCGGTCCCTGAGTTCGTTGGATTGGAAAGTTCTCGGGCAGGCAGTGGACCGTGGCTTGGGCTTGTTGGTGATGGCCGGTAGCTCTGCGGGCCCCGGTGGTGGTCCGGTGCCGTTTGCGCCGCCCGTGGATTTGGCGACGCTGCTGCCGGTGGATGTCACCGGGTGGCGTTGGCAGCCGGGACCATTTTTTGCGCACGTGCCGGCCCTGGTTGGTGGGCATCCCATCTTGGGTGGGGTGGCGGCCGGAGAATCCGGAACCGGTGCCACGGTCGGCCTGGCTTCGTTGCCGCCGGTCGGGCAGGTGGCCCTGGTGACTGAAAGACCTGGGGCCGAAGTGCTTTTGACCGGTCAGGTCCAGGCAGGCAATGCCGCAGGCGTGGATCGGATCATGTTGGCGGTGGCCAACCGCGGGCAGGGACGGGTCGCCTGGTTTGGTGGACGGCACCTGTGGGAACTGGCTTTCTGGGAAAGCAGCCGGCGCGGCGATATGGAAACCGAAACCGTACACGCCGGTCGCCGGTTGACTCGCAATCTGCTGGTCTGGACGGCCGCCGGGCTGGAAGAATCAGGGCTGGTCTTCACGGGCCGGCAGACGTTCTTCCAGGAGGGCGAGCCGATTCGCCTGGGCGCCCAGTGGCGCGACATGCGCGGACGTCCGGTGATCGATCAGCAGCTCAGTCTTGTTTTGCGGGGCGGGCCGGCGGCGGCCGATTCCCTGCGTGAGCAGACCTTTGCTTTACGGATGTCCAGTTCGCGGCCGGGGCTGGCCGAGGTGGAATTGCCGCCCTTGGCGCCGGGACAATACACGGTGCAGTTGGTGGGCGATGGCGACCCGCCGGTGCTGGGGCGTCAGGAAAATCTGATCGTCGCTGACCACAGTATCGAAATGACCCAGGTGCGCATGGACCGCCGCCGCCTGACTCAACTGGCCGCACGTGGTGGTGGACGTTTCTATGACGCCGGCAGTGCCAGTGACCTGCGCACCCTGATTGACGATCTGGTGGCCGTGGATTGGCAGGGTGACCGGGTCGAACAACGCAGCCGGTTGGACATCCGTTCGGGATGGCCCCTGCTGGTCTTGATCGTGATCCTGTTGGGTGCCGAATGGTATTTGCGGCGCCGGCACGGTTTGCTCTGATCTGATTTCTTCTCCTCCCGGGAAGCATGGCGTCTATGGACGTGTGTACCGGTGCAGGACCATTCTCCCTGCGAAAATCATTCTGTTTGAACCCTTCTCTGTTGGGGTGGCTGGTTCTGGCCATCGCCCTGTTGCCGAATCCTGTCCACTGCCAACTGGTGATCAACGAATTCCTGCCTGATCCGGCGGGCACCGACGGCGGCCGCGAGTTTGTCGAGTTGTTCAATGCGGGCACCGAGGCCTTTGATCTTGAACCGGTGGAGCTTCAGTTCGCCAACGGTTCCGTGGGTGCCGACTGGGTCACGCGGTGGCGCGGTGCTGGATACGGCAGCCTGGCCGCCGGAAGCCGGTTCTTGATAGTGGACCGCAATTGGTTGGGCGAAGTGGCGGGCCAGGCGGAAGTCTACCTGGGGCTCCAGAACGGCCCTGACGCCATCCGATTAGTGGCCGGAGCTGTGGTGCTGGACATGGTGGGCTATGGCCCACTGACGGACGCAGAGCTGTTTGAGGGTGCTCCAGTGCCGGTGCCAGCGGGCCGGGCCCTGGCGCGCAAGCCAGACGGGGCCGATACCCAGCACAACGCCACTGACCTGGCGGCTGCCGATGCCACGCCGGGCGCCCGCAATTTCCTGCCCTACAGCCTGGCCCTCGACGAACAGGAGTTTGATCCACCCTTGCTGGCCCGTCCAGGCGACGCGATGCGCGTCACATTGGTATTGCGCAACGACGGCACCGAAGAATTGCCCGGAGGACCGTGCCAGTTGGTCTACGAGGGAGGCGAAGTGCCGGCCTGGTGGGACGCGACGGCCCCTGATAGCGAGCGCACACTGGTCTTTGTAGCCCGACCCACCGTGCGCGGGTTGGTGCTGATGACCTGGCAATACATCGTGCCTGGGGTGGGCGATACGCTGCGCCGTCCGGTGGGGCGGGTGCAGGTTGGGGCTGGGTCCCTGCGCTTGCAGGAAGTGATGCCGGCGCCAGATCAAGGCCAGGGTGAGTGGGTGGAGTTGCAGTGGTTCGGGAACGAGCC
>DAOVTU010000455.1 GCA_030632925.1 Candidatus Krumholzibacteriia bacterium
GCCGCGAAGTCGGCGCCTTTTTCCACAGCGCCATGGCGCCGGTGGTTTTGGTCGGGTTCCTGGTCACGGTAGGTATTTTCTTCGCGCTCTACACCAACACCTACAGCGAGATGTCCCTGATGGCGTTGCAAAGCCCGCAGGCAGGCAGCTACTTGAATCTGGCCGAAGGCATATTCCGCCCGCTCGTATCCATCACGGTATTTTTTCTGATCTTCCTGGTGCCGGCCCTGGCCATGCGCCTGTTTGCGCCCGAATTTCGCAGCGGCCGCTACGACCTGTTGGCCAGTTGGCCCGTTTCGGATCATACATGGGTCTTGGGCAAGTGGTTGTCCGGCCAGATCTCGTTGCTGGTAATGATCCTGTGTGCGTCGGCCTACATCGGGGTGATCTGGGCCCTGGGTTCGCCCGAGCTGGGACCCGCGTTCAGCGCAATTCTCGGTGAGACCCTGCTGGCGGGAATGCTCTTGGCGTGGGGGCTGTTGGCCTCGTCCATGTTCAGTCATCAGGTGGTGGCTTTTTTCATGGCCTTCCTGTGGTCGATCTTCCTGTTGATCATCGGCACGCTCGAACGATTTTTACCCGGTGCTCTTGGTTTTGTGACTCGCGAGATGTCTGCTCTGTCCCATCACGACCGGTTCAGCCGGGGCGTGATCGATTCGCGTGATCTCCTGTATTTCGTGCTAATGACGATCGTTCCCCTGGTAGCGGCCGCGGCCGTCATCGGCGGCCGTCGCCTGCCCGGTGGCCGCAAGGCGGCAAACTGGACACCCTCGGTCCTGGTGCTGGTTATCGCTCTGGCTGTGTACGCCCTCGGCCAGATGATGCCCGTGACTTGGGATGTGACGGGTAACAAACGTTATAGCCTTGCCCCCCAGACCAACCAGATCCTGGACCAGTTGGGAGACAATCTGGCGGCCATTGACGACGCCGACGAGATCATGGTCTACGCCTTCTACCGGAAGATTGATCCGGCCTGGGACGTGACCGAAGCCCTGCTCGAGTCCTGCGTCCAACGCTCGCGGCATTTCAAATACCAGCTCATCAACCCCGAGGTGGACATCGAGTTGATGCGCAAGTTCGGCGTGACCAGTACGCGCACCATGGTGGTCGAAGCAGGCCCCAGGCATACTTCGGTTCAGCAGCCCGAAGAAGGCGCTCTCATTAGCGCGGTGTACCGTTTGTCGACCGGCAAGCTGGCGCGCATCTGCAATCTGGTGGGGCATGGCGAACACCGCATCGAGTCGAACGACCGAAGCGGCTATTCCAACTACGCCCTGCTTCTGTTTGACCAGGGATACGATGTCATGCCCCTGGCCCTCGATGGGCTAGGTGATGTGCCGGACTTCTGCGACGTCCTGGTCATCGCAGGTCCGCGGCTGGAGCCCGAGCCCAAGGAGCTTGAAGCCATCGAGCGCCATCTGGCCCGCGGCGGTTCGATCCTGGCATTGTTTGATCCCGGAACGCCGTCGCGCTGGGTCGAGTGGATGGCTAAGTGGCGCGTCGGCCTGACTGGTGCCGTGCTGGTCGACGTGGAGAGACTGGGGGCCAAACAAGGCGTGGGCGCACGTACCATCGTCGTCAGCGAAGAATACGGCGACCACCAGATGGTCAGCAGCCTCAAGGGTGTCACTACGGTGTTCCCGATGGTGCAACCGTTGGCCCTGGTGGGCGAGCCGGACAGTACCATTGCCGGGGCGATCATCCTGCAGAGCAGTGACAGAACCTGGGGCGAGACGGACCGCCTGACCCGTTTCAGCGGCGTGCCGCGCTACGATCATGAGGAAGACCCCAAGGGCCCGTTGCCCTTTGGCATGGTGCTCGAGGTGGCCCTCGGGCCGGATGCCAGTCGTCCGGGCCGCATGGCCGTCATCGGCAACTCGGAATTCCTGAACAACGCGACAGTAAAACTCGTGGGCAACCGCGACCTTCTGCTCAACGCCATAGGGTGGCTGGCCCGTGAAGAGGCCCTGATCAACCTGCGCGGCCGCGATCCGTTGAGTCAGCCGATGGTCCTGAGCGCCACGACCAAGAATGTGGTGACGTACGGATCGATCCTGGGCTGGCCCCTGCTGGTGGGATCATTGGCCCTAGGCGTGCGCCTGCGGCATCGGCGTGACAACGGAGGGAGAGCGGCATGAGTGGATTGTTGAACCGTCAAGGAGGCGCGCCGCGCTCAGTTCTCATCCTGTTGGCCGTTGCGGTTGTCGTGGTGGGGGCGCTGTATTTTGTCCGAGGCAATCAGGTGGATGATTTTACCCTGGGTGGCCCGGTGTTTCCCGTGGCAGCGGACGAAATCGAAGGCCTTCTGCTGACCCGCCAAGGCCAACAGTACCGTTTTGACCGCCACGAAAATGGCGTGTGGAGTTTATCGGGCGCCACCAGCGATTACCTGGATTCCCAGGCGATGGGCGCCCTGGTAAACGTCCTGCCGATGGCCCTGGGCGGCGCCGTGTTGGCGGGCACCGACAAGGAAGACCGCCGCTACGAATTTAATGGCCCCGGAGCTTTGCGCTTGCGGGTCTTTCTGACCGATGGCGACGACATCACCGTGGCTTTCGGTGCCCTCAATCCCATCAACGGCAACTATTATGCTTCGGGCGCCGGCCGCGAAGGCTGTTTCCCGGTGGCGGCACCTTTCCGTGACAAGCTGTTCATGTTGCCCAACTCGGTGCAGGCCAAAACCCTGTTGCCCCACGTGGATCGCGACAAGGTGCAGAAGCTGACCCTCACCCGCAGCGGCAACGCGCACCATTTTGCCCGCCGCGACGGTTTCTGGTGGCTGCATGTGCCGGGAGGCGATTTGGACTCCGCCCTGCAGGGTATGCCGCCCATAGTGCGCACCTACCAAGGGCTGTATTCGGACCGCCGCCGCCAGGAAGAGGACGGATTCTGGATCATGGCTTCGAATCAGGCCGTGGGCCAGCTCATCTATGAAGTCAGCGATATTATTGTGCGAGAAGTGGCCAGCCCGCGCGAGTCGGCCATGCGCCGCGACCAGTGGGACCTGAACCCGCCCTGGCGTGAAGTCGTCCTGCAAGGCGAAGGCCTCAACAGCATTCCGGACGCTCCGGTCACCGACCAGTTCACCATTGGTTTTGGCCCACCCATCGGTGGCGACAAGGTGCCGGCCGTGCGTCGCGACAACGTCATCATCACCGACCTCGAAGCCCTGACCCTCTTGGACCAGGGCCTGGAGGTATTGGTGGAGACCCATGCCTTGCACGAGGTGGCCCGCCACGCCGATCGCCTGCAACTGCAGCGCGAAGGTCTGCAACTGCTGGACGCCGCCCGCACCGGTGTGGCCCAGACCGAAGAAGGGCGCTCAGCCTGGGAGACGGTCTTTCCCGCGGCGGACCATGAGGGCCTGGCCGAGAAAGATCGCCACGGCTTGGGCCAGGACCTGGTCGTGAACCTGAACCGGGTGGAGGTCCTGGCGGTATTGCCACCGACCAGCGAACATTCGGTGCTGGAGGATCGCGAGCGGGTACTAATCAAATTGAGCTGGGGCACGGGAAGTGAAGTGCGGGATCTGGTCCTGGAGATCGGCTATCTGGCTTCAGGTATCGAAGGTGTCGTACGCACACCCGATGGCGGCCCGGCGGTGGGTATATGGTTCCCGGCCACGGGGAAATTGATGCAGATACCCAATCACATGGTGGTCACGGCACGCAACATGGTGCCGCTGACAC
>DAOVTU010000462.1 GCA_030632925.1 Candidatus Krumholzibacteriia bacterium
CGACGAGAGGGCGTGGAACGCCAGAAGACCGGACAGGAGGGCGCGCCGGAGCCGCGAGAGCCGCGGCGGCGACATCGCCCAGCGCGAAGCGGCGATGGCCAGCACCGGAAGCACCGGCAGCACGCGACGGATACCGGCCGGCATCGCGTCCGCGGCGCTCGCCAGCAGCAGCAGCAGCATCGGGAGCAGCAGGCAGAGCTCGGCCGCGAGGCCCGCGCTGCGCCAACGCACACACACCACGCCGCTGACGCCGAGCAGCAGCAAAGGAAAGCTCAGCTTTCCGGCGAGCACGGCGAGGTAGTACCAGGGCACACCCTCCGGCTCGAAGCGGCCGTACACGTACCACGGATAGCCGGCCTCGACGTTGCGATAGAGGGAGAGCACTCCGGCGGCATACCGTGACGGATCCGGCGGCCAGCCGTAGCTGAACGTCACCACGAGGATCGCGGGCAGGAAGAGCGCGGCCAGCCACCACCCCACCGGCCCGGGCTTGCTGCGGGGCGGGCGCAGAGCCACGAGCAGCAGCACCACCGCGAAAGTCGGCACCAGGATCAGCCCGGTGAACTTGGTGATCAACGCCATTCCCAGCGCGAGGCCCGCGGCGAGCGCGCGACCCACAGCCGGCCGCGCCGTAAAGCGCAAAAGATGGTGGCTGCAGAAGGCCGTGGGCGCATGGGCTCGTGATTCCCGGCGGGCGTCTCCCCTTCGACGATCCCCTGCGGCACGAGTACGCCTTCGCTACGCGGCTGCTCTACCGCTCGGGCGCCGACGCCGACGGCATCGTCTTCTGGAGTCGGCTGGCGGTGTTGGTGCCCTTCGGGTCGCTGCTCCTCGTCACCGTGCTGCTCTGGTCGACGGCGCTCTTCGGACCCACGGCGGGCCTGCTGGCGCTCTTCCTCACGGCGCTGAGTCCGAATCTGGTCGCCCACGCGCGGCTGGTGACGGCCGACTTTGCGTAACCGGACTTGGCCACTTCAATGGTCACCGGTTGCGGCACCAGACGGTCCAATAAGGCCTTGGCACCGGAACTCAAAGCAACCAGAGCATCGCCGGTCGGGTTGGTGACCGAACCATTGTCGAACGAGGCGCTGTTGTCCTCCATGTAGATGCCGGTCTGGCAGTTTGCAGCCTGGCAACCGGACATGGTCACCGAAGTGCCGCTGGTGCCCAGGAATGCCGTCGCCGACCAGATGATGCCGGTGTAGGAAATATCGCTGGCGGTGCAATCGGTCAGGTTGAAGCTCGCATCGCGCGAAACCTGGAAGCCATTTTGGGCGATGGCGCCGGTGACGCCCTGGCCGGTGGCCGTGACTCGGGTCAGGGTGCCACTGAGGCCGGTGCCGTCCAGAACCACGGCGGATTTCTGGAAATTGTCGACCACGACGTCGGTCATGTCGAAAGTGTGCAGAAGCCCATCGGTGGCCACGGCAATGACGCCATTACCATGGGGCAGGTTGTTCAGGGTGGCCCCCCGCACGCCGGTGATGTTGACATTGTCGAGCCAACCGCCGGCGTTGAAGTATCCGAAGCCCTGGAACAAGGGGTTGGCATCGCCCTGGGCGAGGCCGTCGAGGGTCAGGTTGGAAAAGCCAACGTTGTCGCAGTTTTCCACCAGGACCACTGGAAAGTAATAATTGATGATGATGAAATAGTTCATCAATTGGGCGGGCGAATCGATGTAGGTGGCGGTCGGTCCCGCTCCATTGATGCTGAGATTGTCGGTCGTGATGACCAACTGTTCGGCGTAGTGTCCTGCCGCGACCTCAATCGCATCGCCGGACACGGCATTGTTGATGGCGGCCTGGATAGTGAGGAAATCCCCCGCCCCACTCCCGTCAACCTGCCAAGTGGTGGCGCACACGTTCCCCGCCACTACCGTCAAACCCATGCAGAGAACCAGGGCGACCAGCAGTCTGGTTGCTTTCATTTTCTATCCCCCAAAACATGTTCGTCAAAATGTTGTGTACCGGTTTGGGCGATAAAAACCGGTTAAGCTGCTATTACTTGACCATCGTCATCTTTCTGGTCCACACGTCGTCGTCGGTCACCATTCTGACCAGGTATTGGCCGGCTGGTTGCGGCATCCCGTTGCGGTCTTTCCCATCCCAGGCAAAAACCTGGTTGCCTGCGGGGGCCTGTCCATCATGCAGGACGATCAGCTCCCGACCGCGCAGATCATACACAGCCATGCGGACGTAACCCGGGTCCGGCAAATCGATCGAAACCGAGGTGCGGGGGTTGAAAGGATTGGGCCAGACGTTCAGCTCCGGCCTCACCAATGGCACATCACCCACCGCGCTGAGTGGGTCATTAACCGTGATCGTCGTGCCGTTGAGAATCACGTCCGGATAGTAGACACCATCGCCGGCCGCAACATAGGCTTCAACGGCAATGATGGGACTCGTGCCATCGGCCAAGGCTCCATATTCCCAGTAATACAGCTCACCGGGACCCTCAAGGAAGTCCCCTGATCCCATGACCACTGCATAGCCGTGCCACTGGCCAGGCACGTTGTTCTCGATGCCCTGAAAAACGAAAAATCCGCTGTCAGTAAACAGTGTTCCGGCCCCACCGGCCACGCTGCTGACCACGGTCGTGTCGTAGGTGACGTAGATATCTATGGTGCGCACGTTCGCATCCAGGTCATCAATCATGATAGCCAGACGGTTGGTTGACCCTGGGCTCACAACGGTATCGGGCGGCGTAAAACGCAGGTTCACCGCAGCCGAAGCCACAGAGGCCCACACCAGTCCGACCAGTACCACTGCCAAAATCAATGTGCTTCGCTTCTTCATGATCCTATTCCTGTCACTTTCCCTGAAACAACACCGGCACCATGCCAGTGCAGAAGCACCCGAACCGCCACCAGGGCGGTCCGGGTGCCAATGGAAACTACTTCATCAGCGTCATCTTGTGCACCTGGCTGTAGGGCCCGGCGTCGATGCGATAGAAGTACAGGCCCGAGGCAACGGCTTGACCATTGTCATTCCGACCGGTCCACACGATTTCGTGCAGGCCAGGGCCACGGGTTTCGTTGATCAGCGTCGCGATCTTGCGACCGTCGATGCTGTAGACAGCCAGCTTCACGTCCTGCGTCTCGGGCAGGGAGAAGCTGATCTTCGTCATCGGGTTGAAGGGGTTGGGGTAGTTCGCGTTCAGCGAGAACACGCGCGGCGTCAAGGTGCCGCTGGTGGTGTCCATGGTGAACTCGAGCTTGCTGTTGTCGGTGCTGCGGGCGGTGATGTGCAGGTCGGAGACCTTGATATCACTGTCGCCACGCACGATGAACAGGTCGCCAGTGCCCTCGAAGGCCTGGTTGATGCCCATAACAGCGATGCTGACGTCCAGCTTCTGGCCCACGTTCTTCAGGAACGTGAGTTCAGACTGGTCGTCCAACAACTGGCCGGCTTCGACCGAACCAACCATGCGGTCGGCGCGGACGTTCAGACCCTTGAGGCCCGAACCGTTCACCAGGCGCAGAGCCAAGTCGCCGTTGTCATAAGCGACCCATGCCAGGTCCACAACCTTGCTGACCGGGGCTTTGTCCTTGGACGACGCCACGACACCGAAGTTCAGCGAGAAGATCATCAGATCCTCAAAGTTGATCATACTGTCGGTCGTCGGGATGCCCAGACGGCTCCAGTCGTCGGTCGGACCGA
>DAOVTU010000669.1 GCA_030632925.1 Candidatus Krumholzibacteriia bacterium
CATTACCATCCCAGAACACGGAATGCGCACCGGCCGGCAAGTCTTCAGCCTTCAGAGTCGTCACGTGGCGGCCCCGCATGTCAAAGACAGCCAACTGGACCCGGCCATCACTCGGGACCTCGAAAGAGATCCGCGTCACGGGGTTGAACGGGTTGGGATAGTTGTCGTTCAAGGCGAATCGGGTCGGCAACTCATCCCCAGCAGCGGCCGGAGCATCCAGGCTCACCACCGAGACATCGCCGAAGGTCACATCGACATGATGGGCCAGCAGAACAGCGCCACCCTGACGCAGGGCGAATTCGCTTTGCTGCACAACCTGGAAATCCCAGGCCGCAGGTTCGGTCAGCGTGCTGTCCCAAACCTTGTAACTGTACTGGGTCACGCCATCACCGTTGACCGCATCGGGCAAGGTTTCGCAACGCATCTTCATCATGAACGTTTCGCCAACCTTGATGTTGGCCTGGGTAAAGTTGGCCACCATGGAGGCATCACCAAAGGGCACAGTCTCCGGGTTGGCATCCAGTTGGAATTCTTCTCCGACCGACTTGACGCCACTGAAATTCTGCATGACATCGTAGTCGCCCTGGTAGAACTGCACCGTCGGTGATCCGGACTCGCCCGAAAGCCAGCGCAGCCAACCGATGGCGCCGAAGGGTTGGTAACCCCATTTGGGATTCACGTCGGGCCAGTTGCGGTGCCCGCCGACAATGTGGCCGGTGAAGCGCATGATAAAGCCGATGCCCTGGTCCGCACTGGACGGTCCGGCCGGTTGCACTTCGTGGATCGTGAAGGGAGCGACAATTTCGTAGTCCTGCCAGGTTTCGTCGCCCAACAGGAAGACACGATCATAACCGGTGCTGACGGTGCGCAGGCCGTTCGCATCGTGGCTCCAGTTGCCGTCCACGGTCTGGCCCACGTCCTGGGGCGTTGTCACATTGGCCCAGTTGACATTCAGCGGGAAGGGCGACGAACCGGTTTCCCGGGTGACAGTCGCCACTACGAGATCTTCCTTACCATCAGTGGCCACAGCGTGCACGGCGATGGTATTGGCTCCCATCAGCATCTGGCTGATGGGCAGATCCACGTTAAAATCGCCATTGCGGGCCAAGCGGCGTTCATCGCCCCAGCCGTCGGGGTGGTTGCCCCAGTTCAGTGGCTGTTCCACGCCGCCATTGAGGCTATAGCTCAGGGTAGCCAGGTTTTCCCACAGGAAGATATTGCCCACCAGGTTGAAGTCCGCCTGAGCCAGGCCCAGATGGCCAACGCGTTGGTTCAGGCCGCCCCACACCGTGATGATCGGCTTGATCTCAACATTCAGGAACTGTTGATCGACAGTGCTGGCGCTGTTGCCCAGCGTATCTGTGGCCGCCACACTGAAGTGATAGAGCGAATCAAGCACCAGACCGGACAGCACAAACTGATGGTTGAGACTGTCAACCGAAGTACCGACGACATCGGTGCCGTAATTTATGTCCAGGCCAAAGCTGAGCAGGGCCGTGGCCGGCTCGTTGGTCACACATGTCACCACGGCGGTGCCCGTATCAGGATCCGGCACGATATCGAAGTTGCTGACAACCGGAGCCCAGATATCGATCACGCCATCGTCTTCGGGCACGATCGGGGCGTTGTTGTCGAAGAAGTAATCCACCACTGCATCAAAGGCCGGAGCCGGCGAACCCGCATTGCCCGCATAGACACCGACGTTGTTCAGCACCAGGGCGTGATTGAAGTTGAAGGCCGACTGCCACACGTTGCCATCGTTGGACCAACTGACGGCAAAGCCATCGCCCACCCGGGAAACGCGGATCCACAGCAGGCTACTGTTCGGTAGCACGATGTCACCGCGCACGGTGGGGCTATCGGCTACGAAAGAAGCTCCGAACAGGTGTAGGTTCGAACCATCGTTGTAATAGTCCACGCGAATGTGATTGCCCGGGCTTTCCTCGAACAACAAACCCTGGAGCTGGAACGGCGTGGTCGGCATGGACTCGAATTTGACCTCAAGGGTCAGATCGGAATCGGACACCGGTTGGACGATGCGCGCGGTTTCGTTGCCGCCGGTCCACAGGTCATGGTTCGTGCCACCGGGCACCGACAGGGTCAACAGCCCATTGGCCTGATAATAAGAACTGTCGCCCACCGGATCGATGAAGGTCCACAAGCCGTTGTCGAAGGCCAAGGCACTGAAGTCGTCGCTCACGGCAACCGGAGCGCCCAAGGGCGGGTCCACCGTGATCGTCACAATAGTCGAGACCGTCACGCCACCCACATCATCGGTCGCGCGGGCCGTCAGGTCGTGGTTTCCAGCCAGGGCATTGCCCCAGTCGAAGGTCCAGGGTGCCGTCAAAACCGTGCCGACGACCTGGCCATCGGACAGAAACTCGACCATGGTCACGGTGCCATCGGTATCGCTGGCCGTAGCGACCATGAACACCGTATCGCCAACCGCAAAGTGAGTGCCGTTCAGCGGGGCGTCGAGGGTGATCAGGGGCAGCGCATTGGGCACGGCCAAGGTCGTGAACTGCGCCGCTGCTTCCTGAGCCAGATTGGTGCTGCTGTCTTC
>DAOVTU010000162.1 GCA_030632925.1 Candidatus Krumholzibacteriia bacterium
GTTTCCCAAAGACGACTGGCCCTGTGACCCGCGCCCCTTCATCCCCGAAGCGACGTGGCATGTGGCGACCCTTGAAGAGAAGGATTGCACCGCAGAGGTGGCCAAACTGGCGGCCGAAGACTTCGATGTCTATTTCAATCTCTGCGACGGTGCGGCCGACCAGGACATTCCGGGCATCGAGGTTGTGCAGACTCTGGAGCGCATGCAGGTGCCGTTCACGGGCGCGACTTCTGAGTTCTACGAGCCGACCCGGCAGCAGATGAAGGATGCGTGCCATGCGCAGGGTATCCGCACGCCGCGGCACATCCTGGCCCGCACTTTGGAAGATGTTGAGCGCGCGGCGTGGACCTTGAAGTTTCCGCTATTTGTAAAACATTACAGCAGTTACGCCAGTGTCGACCTCAGCCGGGCCTCGCGGGTGAAGACGCCGGCCGGCCTCAGGCGGCAGGCCCGCAAGATCATGTCGAAGCATGGGGCGGCGCTGATCGAAGAGTACATCGCGGGCACCGAATGTACGGTGCTGGTGGCTGAAAACCCGTTCGATTCCCAGCGGCCCAAAACTTTCCTGCCCATGCAGTACCGGTTTCCCGAAGGCGAAGATTTTAAACACGCCAAGTTGAAGTGGGTCGACTACGACGACCTGTGTTCGTTCCCGGTCACCGACCCGGTTTTGGACGCGAAATTGCGCGACATCTCGGCCCGGTTTTTTGTGGCTTTGAATGGCGCCAGCTTTGGGCGCTGCGACATTCGCGTGTCCGAAGACGGCACGCCTTACATACTGGAGATCAATCCCAACTGCGGCGTGTATTATCCGCCGACTGATCCCGGTAGTGCTGACCTTTGCCTGTTGCGGGACCCGGAAGGACACGAAGGGTTCACGCGTTTGTTGGTGACGGCGGCCTTGCGCAGGCACAATGACATGTTGATGGCGCAGGCTGGTATCGCCTCTTCAATCTAGGGAAAGAGAATACTCCATGAGCAATATGACAATTGCTGACGCGCACAAATTGGACGTCGGCGAAATCCTGAAGTTTTCTTTTGAAGGTGTTTTTAAGCGCCGGTACTGGGACTTGCTGGCGCCTTGTCTGGTGTTGGGGCTCTTGATGGGTGTCGCGTTTTTGCCCTTCATCCTGAATTACGGCGACTTCATGTCCGTGACCATGATGGACCCCGAATCCGACAGCATGCCTGACGATTTCATGTCGATGTTTTTGCCCGCCTGGGCGTCGGCATTCTTCGGAGGGATGTTGGCGTACTTTCTGGTCACTCCCTATTTGTTGCACCGCATGCGGTCGATCATTCTGGGCGAATACGAATCGGTGGGCACGACGATCCGCAAGGTCTTCGACTTCAAGCGCCTGTTCAAGATGGTCCTCTCGCTTGTCCTGGGTTCGATAGCCTATATGTTGGGCGCGATGATGTGTCTTTTGCCGGGGTTGGCCCTGATCCCGACCTTGTACATGATTTTCCCTTGCGCCACGTTTGGTCCAGAAGACGATTCTTTTCCGCTTCGTACCGCTTTCAACACCATGCGCGGGAACTATTCGCGCACCATTGGCGTGCTGCTGGCCCTGGCCGCTGGGGGATTTGCGATCTCCATGGTGGCCTCCATTCCGGCAATGTTCGGTCAGCAGGACATGATGACCATGATGGGCGAAAATCCGGACCCCGAGGCCATAATGGCCATGCAGAAGGAGATGATGTTCAGTGCCAAATTGTGGATACCGAACATTGTGGCGGGATTGGTCGAGGTGCACCTGATGTTGATGGGGCTGTTTGCGATTCTGGTGATTTATATGAATCCGGGGCAGGAACCAGCCGCTGACCAGATCGACGAAATGTCCGTTTAGCCAGAATCCAGATCTGTCGCCTTACCGCGCGGGTCTGGATTTTTTTGCCCGTTTTGCAACCTATCTAAAAGATATATCGTAACAGCATTCTATCGCACCCCGACCGGATACGAAGGAGACAGGCAACCGTGCCCAAAAAAGCCTTGTCGCAATACGCCATCCTCGGCTTGCTCTGCTGGAAGCCCATGTCCGGCTACGACATCAAGAAGTTGGTGGAAGTGGGGTTGTCCTTTTTTTGGAATGTCAGCTACGGCCAGATATTTCCCGTGCTCAACAAGCTGGTGGCTGAAGGATGGGCGACCAAACACGCCGATCCCGCCAGTGGTGGCCGCGGTCGGGTGGCCTACGAGGTGACCACCAAGGGGCGCAAGGCCTTCAAAACCTGGTTGGGCGAGCCCTCTGGATTACCGCAACTGCGCGATGAACTGAAGCTGAAGTTTTTCCTGACCTCGCGCAGTGGAACGGCAGATGGTGTGCGACTGCTTGAGGAATATGGCGTCCAGCAACGAGAGCATCTGGCCATGTTGAAAGAGTCGGAAGTCGTGCTGCGTGTGGCCTTGAGCCAGGCCGAAATGCCGGACGAGCTGCTGGAACTGCGGCAGGCCCTGGGCTGGGATGACCAACCCGATACCCATGACCATGCCAACGAACTGTTGGTTTTTTACCTGACCTTGCGCAGTGGCGTTCTGGTCGCCGAAGCGCGAGTCGCCTGGGTCGACGAAGTTCTTCCCATTCTGAAGGCCGGAAAAATCCCCCGCCAAAAATCGTCGAAGGAGACGAAATGAATAGCAAACCAAGCCGCCTGGCGACCCTGTGGTTGCGCCTCCCCTTACTGGTCCGCACCGTCGTTGGTGGCCTGGCTGTCTTCTTTGCCCTGCAGATCGGCTGGAATGGCCTGATGATCACCAACCTGATGACATCGCCCAATATTCCCTGGTCGATGCCGCTGGCGCTGGTGTACCTGTGGGTGGTGTTCCAGTTCTTCAATGGGCGGTGGGGATCCCGGTCTACCGCGGAGGCCCGGCGCAACAGCATGCGTGCGCGTCGCCTGTCACGTCAGGAGTGGGGGCCGGCGGCCGTGGCCGTTGGGTTGGTCGTCATCTTTATCATCGCTGCGACCCTGTTCACCTACCGGCTCATCGAAATCCCTGCTGATGAGTACGAACTGCCGGACATGCCTTGGTGGACCCTCTATGCAACGCTGTTGATGGTCGCGATTGTGGCAGGAGTTTCGGAAGAGGCCGGTTTCCGTGGATACATGCAGGGCCCACTCGAAAAACGGTACGGACCGGTGGTTGCGATCGCCCTCTCGTCGTTCATGTTCTGGCTGGCTCACTTGAACCACGCTTCGGGCTTCGCGCGCTTTGTGCCCCTGATGATCATGGGCACAGTGCTCGCGCTACTGACCCGCAGCTCGCGGTCCATCGTGCCGGCGATCATTGCCCATGCGACGGCCGACGCGACCATCTTTATCTGCGGCACTCTTGAGCTGGGACCGCGGGGGATCTGGTATCCCGAGCAACTCAGTGAAACCGGTTTGGACACGCTTTTTTGGGTGGACCTTGTCGTTGTCGCCGTCACGAGCCTGGTTCTGTTTTATCTGTTCCGCCATTTGAGGACGATGACAGCAGGAGCCATCCTGAGCGAAACCTCAACTGGAGATTGAGAGGTCAAATCACTCTCCGCCGCAGTGTATTGACAAAACACGAGCAAAACGCCCTGATATAGAGTATTCTATGCGGGTTGATTTGAGCAGTCCCTCGCCGACTGCTCATTTTTCTCACCACATTCGGGAGTGTTCATGCAGTCAGGTCAGATGTTGGCCCATTATCGGGTTGAAGAAAAAATCGGTGCCGGCGGCATGGGCGAAGTGTACCGGGCCCACGATACGACCCTGGGCCGGGATGTCGCCCTCAAGATCCTGCCGCCCGAATTCGCCTCCGACAGCGATCGCCTGGCCCGCTTCCAAAGGGAAGCCAAGGTGCTCGCTTCGTTGCATCATCCCAACATCGCCTCGATTTTCGGATTCGAAACAACGCCCGAGTGCACCTTCCTGGTCATGGAACTGGTGGACGGCGAGGACTTGTCCGAAGTTCTGAAATCCGGCCCTTTGCCCATCGACGAAGCGGTTGATTTGGCCCGGCAGGTGGCCGAAGGTCTGGAAGAGGCCCACGAAAAAGGCATCATTCATCGGGACCTGAAGCCGGCCAATGTGAAGCGCACTCCGGATGGCAAAATCAAGGTATTGGACTTCGGTCTGGCGCGGGTCTACGCCGGCCAGACTGCCGGCGAAGGTCAGGTCGCCAGCGCCCCAACGATGACCGCGGCCATGACCCAGGTGGGGACCGTGCTGGGCACCGCGGCGTACATGAGCCCGGAGCAGGCGCGCGGCAAAGAGGTCGACCGGCGCACGGACATCTGGGCCTTCGGCATCCTGCTTTTTGAAATGCTGACGGGGCGGCAATTGTTTGTAGGCGAGACAGCCAGCGACACCTTGGCTGGTATCCTGAAATCGGAGCCCGACTGGAGCCAGTTGCCCGATGGCCTGCCGTTCCAGGTCGAGCGGGTCATACGCCGGTGTCTGGCCAAGGAACCACGCCAGCGTTTGCGCGACATCGGCGAGGCCCGCGTGCGCCTGGAGGACCCGACGGCCGAGTCGGGGATGTTCTCCGGGCCGGTGGCCGCCGTGGCGATGTCCACTTCGCGCCCAAAAAATTGGATTCCCTGGGGCCTGTTGGCCGCCAGCGTGGCGGTGATTGCCTGGTTGGTTGTCGGAGGGATCGGCAATACGAGTTCGCTTCCCTTTATGCATGTGGCGATTACGCCACCCGACGAGATCGATTTTCATGTGACAGGCTCTTTTCCCGGCTTGCCCGTGATCTCTCCCAATGGCAGCCAGGTTGTTTTCAGTGGTCGGTCAACAACGGGCAATGTGGTGCAGTTGTACCTGCGTGATCTGGCTTCTGCGGCGGCTGTGGCGTTGCCCAATACCGAGGACGCCCAGTACCCGTTCTGGTCGCCGGATGGGCAGTGGATTGGATTCTACGCCCGCAACAGGGGCCTGATGAAAATCATGGTCGGTGGCGGGCCGCCCCAGTTGGTTTGTGCTGCAACCAATGGCAAGGGTGGCAGTTGGAACGAGGCCGGGCAGATCCTGCTGACCACCGACTACAACTCTTCCATTCTGGTGGTGGATGCCGCCGGCGGCGAGCCGCGCCCAGTCACCTCACTGACCACCGACAAGGGGTTCAACTCTCATCGGCACCCGCAGTTCATGCCCGACGGCCGGCGGTTCCTCTATCTGGCGCGCAGTGGTGGCGATGGAGCGACAGAAATTCGCATGGCCAGTCTTGATGATACGACACACCAAGTGATCATGAACCAAACGATTATGGCCGACTATGCGGCCGGACATTTGTTGTACATCAATCAGGAAACCCTGGTGGCTCAGCCGTTTGATCTCGACTCGGGTCTTTTGAGCGGATCACCTGTCCGGATCGCCAGTGACGTGTTGGTTATTGCGGGCGCGGCCAAAGCGGCTTTTTCGGCAGCCAACGACGGCACGTTGATCTACCTGCGCGGGTTTTCAACTCTCGATGCGAGCCTGGCCTGGCTGGATCGCGATGGACGGGAGCAGGGTGACGTCAGCGATTTGGCTCTTTATGATATGGTCGCGCTCTCTCCGGACAACCGGTTGGCGGCGGTGGGGATCATCGACAATTTGGCAGGCACCTGGGATATCTGGATCGTGGATATCGAACGCAATTTCCGCACGCGTTTTACCAATACGTCGGCTGATGAATTTGGAATCGTCTGGCACCCGAATGGGCGCGGACTGTTTTTCTCATCGGATCGTCATGGCCAGTCCGGAGTCTACTATAAGGCCGTCGGTGCGGCCGCAGATGCGGAACTCGTATTCTCCAATGACAGATCGATCAGCCTCTGGGACTGCAGTGCGGACGGTTCCACAATCCTCTATTCGATCTCTGGCGGGAGTTCCAAGCTGGATCTGTGGAGCGCCGAGTTGTCCGGAGAGTCTGCGCCGCGGCTATTGCGCCAGACCGCTGAGGATGATGTTCTGGGCCGGTTTTCGCCTGATGGGAAATGGATGACATTTGCGACACCGGTCGCGGGTGCGGCCCAGCTGTTTGTCGCGCCGTGGCCGGCCATGTCGCCCTTGACCCAGGTTTCAACCACGTCCGGAACCTGGTCGTTTTGGAGCCGGGATGGCAGTGAGTTGATCTATCAGGAACAAAGCGGTGCGATCATGTCGGTTTCCATGACAACTGTTGGTGGAGAAATGCATATTGGAGCAGCGAAAACCTTGTTTGAATTTACGGCGCCGAATATCGAAGGTCCCTTGTTGGATGTGGCCCGCGATGGCGAGCGGTTCCTGATTGTCGATGCGGTTGATTCGGACCCGCCAGCCTATTGTGATGTGATCTTGAATTGGACGTCCATGTTGAAATGAGTCCGGGTTTTTTCTCGTTTTCACCCTCGTAAAAGTGGTAGAATCATCCCTGTTGTGACTTCGGTTGCACGGGTCGACAGTTCATGCATCGCCTACCTGACAAGTGCTCTATGAACTGTTCGACAGCCAACCGCAGTCGGTGCCTGACGTGGTGGAGTGGAAGGGGATGAGGATGAGGCATAATATTGCTGTCGCTTTGGTATGGGTTTTGACGATGACGGTGGCTGCGGGAGCCCTGGCGGATGACGCCGAGGTTGGCGCGATCGTGCAGCAGACGTGGAGTAGCACGGTTGGTCAGCAGATTCCTGATGGTCCGAGCGGTGGTGGTGCGGGAGCTCCGCTTTTGGACACCATCAACGTACCTCTCGGTTCGATCGTTTCGGGCGTCGA
>DAOVTU010000313.1 GCA_030632925.1 Candidatus Krumholzibacteriia bacterium
AAATGACCTGTGAAAAATATAACGCGAGTGGTGTTGTCGCAAATAGATCCCGTCAGGATGCCACCAGAGGTGTTTATTTGCGGTTTCCTTCTGATTCCAGCGACTCGGAGCCATGGCCATGACCCGGCGGGAACCACCAACCCTTGGTCGCTATTTTCCCAAACGCCTGAACATCTCTTTCTTGTACGTCTCCACCCCGGGCTGATCGAAGGGGTTAACCCCCAAAAGGCGCCCGCTGACAGCCACCGCTTTCTCGAACATATAGAGCAACGCGCCCACCACTTCAGGGGTCACCCGCTCGATTTCCAGGCTCGTGCACGGCACGCCGCCGTCCAGATGGGCCTGACGTGTGCCCTCGAAGGCCTTCCAGTTGATGTCGTCGAGGGAACGCCCGGCCAGATAGTTCAGGCCGTCGAGATCAGCCGGGTCATCCGGCACCGTGATGCTGCCGACGACGTTTCGCACGCAGAGGAAGGTTTCCTGCAGTTCGCGGCGGCCATCCTGCACATACTGGCCGAGGCTGTGCAGGTCGGTGGTGAAGACTGTCGAAGCTGGAAAAATGCCCTGCCCGCCCTTGCCTTCGCTTTCGCCGAACAGTTGCTTCCACCACTCCTGGATCATTTGCAGGTCGGCGGTGAAGGTGCTCATGACTTCCGTGTTGAAGCCCTTCTTGTAAAGCAGGTGGCGGGTGGCGGCGTACAGGTGAGCCGGATTTTCGCGCAGTTCGGTGCCGGTGCAGGCGATGGCCATGTCGGCGGCGCCGCGCACCAGTGCCCGGATGTCCAGCCCCGCCGCTGCCAGCGGCACCAGGCCCACCGGCGTGAGCACTGAAAAACGGCCGCCCACGTCGTCCGGGATCACAAAAGTTTCGTAGCCCTGCTTGTCGGCCAATTCGCGCAACGCACCGCGGGATTTGTCGGTCACGGCGGTGATGCGTTCGGCGGCGCCATCAAGGCCATACCGCTTTTCGAGTTCGGCCCGCAGCAGGCGGAAGGCCACGGCCGGCTCCAGGGTGGTGCCGGATTTGGAAATCACGCAGACACGAAAATCGCGGCCTTCGATTTTGCGGAGCACCCGGTCCAGGGTGGCCGAGCACAGGCCCGTGCCAGCAAAGACGATTTCCGGACATCCAGCCGCCGTGCCGCCCAATGCTTCAAGCACTGCGCGCGCACCAAGATATGAACCGCCAATGCCGACCACGACATACACCTCGGCACTGCGGGCGCGATCACCGCTGGCCTGCATGGCGGCCAGATCATCTTCGGTGATGGAGCCCGGCAGGCCCAGCCAACCCAGATATTCGGCGCCCGGTCCCTGGCCGTTTTCCAGTTCCGTGGCCACGGTCCTGACCTGGTCGGCGAGTGCGTCGACGGCGCCTGGGGCGAGAAATTTCTCGGCCGCGCTCACGTCCAACCTGATGCCCTGGGTCTCCAACATGGTCCTTTTCCCTTCGAACCGGTCCGGACCAGTCACAATTGCGACTTGCGCCCGGGTGGGCTCCTGCTAGATTCTGTGGATTGCGGTTGCGCTCGGCGCAGCCCTTATCTGTTCATCTGGCACCCAGAATACCCCGCCCCCGGCAGGAATCAAGGCCGCGGAGAAAATCACATGGCACTGGCCACTCCCATCATCGCCTGCGCCTATGCGGAAATCGCCCTCAAGGGGCGCAACCGCAAGGTCTTCCTGCGCAAACTGATCAACAACATCCAGAGCGCCCTGAAGGGCGAAGAGATCAACATGGTCAAGCATGTGGAGAGCCGCCTGCTGGTGCACCTGGACGACCCCACGCGGGCGCCCGAGGTGGCGGCCAAGCTGAAGAACGTTTTTGGCCTGCAGTGGATTTCACCAGTGGTGGCGGTGCCGCGCGCCGATGTGGATCCCGAGTTGCGCGAAGACCTCGAAACCGATCAGGAGCCTCGCCTGACCCTCATCGGCGAAGTGGCCTGCGCTTTGGCGGAAGAAAACGGAGCCGGCGCCAAAAACTTCAAGATCGAAACCCGCCGCAGCGATACGACCTTCAGCCTGACCTCGCCGGAAATCAGCCGCGCGGTGGGCTATACGGTGCACACCCGCACCGGTTTGCCCGGCAAGATGGTCGGGCCCGACCTGGTGGTCAACGTCCTGGTATTGAAGGAAAACGTTCTGGTTTTTGCCGAAAAGATCCCGGCCTACGGCGGCCTGCCCTTCGCCTCAAGCGGGCGCACGATGGTGCTGCTTTCGGGCGGCATCGATTCGCCGGTGGCCGCCTGGCTGATGATGCGCCGCGGCAGTCGTCCCGAGTTTGTGCATTTCTATTCCGGCCGTAATCTGGATGAAGCCGATGTCGAGAAGATCAAGGAACTGGCCGGCATCCTGGCCCGTTTCTCGCCCGTACCCCTGGCCCTGCACCTGGTGCCGGTGGTGCCCTACGAAATGCGCGCCATCGGAACCGTCGACGACCGCTACGACATGGTCATGTTCCGCCGTTTCATGGTCAAGGTGGCCGCCCGCCTGGCCCGGCGCAACAGCTGCCTCGGCCTGGTGACCGGCGACAGCCTCGGGCAAGTTGCCAGCCAGACGCTGCCCAACCTGGGCGCCATCAGTTCGGATGTTGAATTGCCCATCCTGCGGCCGCTCATCGGCATGGACAAGATGGAAATCACCGCCTGGTCCAGGGAAATCGGGGCCTTTGAGACGTCCATCCTGCCCTATCGTGATTGCTGCTCAATTCGGTCTCCCCGGCCGATTTTGAACGCCAGGGCTGCGGATTTGCTGGAATACAGTGAAAAAATGCTTCTGGATGAGGCGGTGGTCGAGGCTATTGAGAATACCGTCCGCGTCAAGATTTCCCCTTGCTGATTTCTTCCATTGTTTTTAAAGAAAAGTCTTAATCAATCGGTGTGCCAACCGATCTAAGACCCTACTGGAACTAGCCAGAAGGCTATTTTGCGACTTCGGGTGAACCCGCAGTCGTGGCAACCCCAAGAGGAGTGTACCCCATGAAGATTCTGGTCGTAGACGATTCCCGGGCCATGCGCCGCATCGTCTCGCGCACGATCCGCCAGGCCGGCTATGAAGGACACGACATCGTGGAAGCCGAGAACGGACGTGAAGCCCTGGAAGTGGTCAAGGCCGAGAAGCCGGACCTGATCCTCTCGGATTGGCACATGCCTGAAATGACCGGCATCGAGTTCCTGACCGCGCTGAACGCAGAAGGTATTGAGATCCCCTTCGGCTTTGTGACATCCGAGTCCACCAAGGAGATGGTCGATATGGCCACCGAGGGCGGAGCCATGTTCCTGCTCGCCAAGCCGTTCACAGCTGAAGACATGGGCCAGGTCCTGGGGGCCTTCATCTCGTGACAGCCGTCACCTTAAAACGGGGCAGGGTCGAAGACCCCATGGACGTGATGTCCAAGATGGACGCCATGAAAGAGGCGGTCGATTCGGTTGTGCAAACCTTCGAAGTCCAGTTTGGCATGAAGCTGGAACTCGACGGCATGCCCGGCAAGCCGGATCCCGAAGGCGTCGTTTACGGCAGCACCATCGCCCTGACCAATGACGAGATCAACTACCAGTTCGCCTGCGTGGCTTCGGCCGAGGTGACCCAGAAGTTGACCCGCATCCTGTTTGCCATGGAGGACGACGAAGCCACACCGTTTGAAGACATGGCTGACGCCATGAACGAAATCCCCAACGTGGCGGCCGGTGTCTGGAAGGCCAAGCGAGAAAAATCCGCAGACGAGAATTACCAATTGGGTTTGCCTATCTTTTTGAAGGGCAGCGATTGGATCAGGTATTTCCCAAGAGGCGTAAATGCCATCGCCCAGAAATTGACGGGGCCCGGCGGGATATCCCTGCAGGTGATCCTGATGTGGCGTTATGTCCCAGAGTCCGGAGGCAATGAGTTGACTACCACTAACACGGCGGATTCGCCCGCCATCCAGGGAAACAATGTTCCAATCAAGGTGTTGCAGGAAGCCGTCCAGGCCGTGGTCGACACCTGCCGGATCCAGATGGACCTACCCCTTGAGGTCGACCCCAACCCGTCGGATCCCAGAGAGTCGGATGTGGAACTGGGCAGCAGCATTGCGCTGACCTCGGAAAACGGTGGCTGGAACCTGGCCGTGATGGCCAACAAGCCCAGCGGCGAGTCGCTGACCCGCACGTTGTTTGCCATGGAAGACGACGAGACCCCTGAAATGGAAGACATGGCCGATGGCCTGGGCGAGATCGCCAACGTGGCTGCGGGCGTGATGAAGGCCAGCCGCGCCGCTGCCGGCCAGAAAGTGCAACTGGGGCTGCCCCTATTCATGGGCGGCAAGAGTTGTATCGAGTTTTTTGCCAGTGGCGTTCAGGGCATGGCCCAGACGGTGCGCGGCGAAGGCGGCCTTGAAGTGCATGTGATTCTCATCTGGCAGGAAGGCTAACGCCGTGGCACTCACGTTTCCAAAAACCAAGGAAGTCCTGGATCTTGTGGAGCTCCTGATCGGGGAAAAGCCCGTTTTCATGAAGGGTGAGGGCTGGAATTTGTCTGCGCCCGACGAGGGGTGCTATATCACATTCCTGCAGGGAAAAGACAAAGCGGTCGAGGGTGCGATCATCACTGATTTACCGGCGACGCTCTACATCGGCGGCAAGCTGATCCTGCTGCCCGAGGCCGGGCTCATGGATCAGTCCAAAAACGGTGAAGCGGATGAACAGATCATCGAAGCGGTGACCGAGGTCGTCAACAACATGCGCACGTTGTTCAACAATATCGAACTGAATCCCCA
>DAOVTU010000125.1 GCA_030632925.1 Candidatus Krumholzibacteriia bacterium
ATCACCATCATGCCGTACTTTTTCACCAAAATGGCACGGATGGTTAAAAGTCTTGAGATCATCTGGCCCGAAGATGGTGCCGTCGTCAGCCCGATTTTCATGCTGCTGAAAAATGACGCGCCCGCAGAGGCGAAACAAATCGCCGACTTCTTTGCCAGCAAGGAAGTGGGCGAGATCCTGTCACACCGCGGCCTGTTCCCCAGTTGCCACCCCGATGTGGAAAACAAGGTGCCCGACGAGGCACCGCTGATGTGGCTGGGCTGGGATTTCATGCGCGAAAACGACCTCGGTGAACTCATCCCCAAGGTCAACGAGATCTTCCTGAAGGCAGGCGAATAATATGCGTTTCGTAACGGTCAGTGGTCCGCCCAGTTCGGGCAAGACCGCAGTGATCATCAAGACCCTGGAACATTTGCAGAAGGCCGGGCAGCAGGTGGGCGTCGTCAAATTCGACTGCCTGTTCACCGACGACGATGAGCTGTACCGCAAAAACGGCATCAAGGTCCGCAAAGGCCTGGCCGGCGCCTTGTGCCCCGACCACTATTTCGTCAGCAACGTCGAAGAATGCGTGCAGTGGGGCCAGATGGAAAACCTGAACGTTCTGGTGAGCGAAAGCGCGGGGCTGTGCAACCGCTGCTCGCCTCACATTCGGGAAATCCTGGCCGTGTGCGTGATCGACAACCTGAGCGGCATCAATACGCCCAAGAAAATTGGGCCCATGCTCAAGGCCGCCGACATCGTCATCATTACCAAGGGTGACATCGTCAGCCAGGCCGAGCGTGAAGTGTTTGCTGCGCGGGTGCACATGGTCAACAGCAAGGCGCGCATCCTGCATGTCAACGGCATCACGGGGCAGGGCAGTTTTGAGCTGAGCACTCTTTGGACGGAAATCGAAGAAACCGAAACCGTGGAAGGCAAACGCCTGCGCTTCAGCATGCCGGCCGCCCTGTGTTCGTACTGCCTGGGCGAAACCCGCATCGGGTCGGATTTCCAGATGGGCAACGTGCGCAAGATGGACCTGGAGATGCCCACGGGTGTCAAGACTGATGGCGGACCAACGGATTTGGGGAGCAACACATGAGCCGGCAGCTGGAAACCCTGAAAGTGGCCGACCTGCTGGCCCGCTGGCCATTCACCGAGCAGCATCTGGCTGACAATGGGCATGCCGAAATCGCCGACCGCCCGGAAATCTCGCTGACCGAATTGCTGGACAGCGAACAACTCGTCAACCTCGACGGGTTCATTGGCATGATGGAAGACTTCCTGGGCTCCAACGAGGAAAAGGTCTCCGAAATCACCATCACCGGTGGCCGCGCCAAGGACGGCAGCGACGAACCGGTGCAGGAGCTGACCGTTAAAGTCGGCGACGTGGTGTGCATCGTGGGCCCAACCGGCAGTGGCAAAAGCCGCCTGCTGGCCGACATCGAATGGGTCGCCCGGGGCGATACGCCGACGGGCCGCCACGTGACGATCAACGGCCAGGTGCCCGACGACAAATGGCGCTTTTCCTCCGAGTACAAACTTGTGGCCCAGTTGTCGCAGAACATGAACTTCGTCATGGACCTGACGGTCGAGGAATTCCTGGCCCTGCATGCGGAGTCGCGCCAGGCCAGTGACCCGGAAGAAAAAATCCAGCGCATCTGGAACTGGGCCAATGGCTTGGCCGGTGAACCGTTCGCTCTCGATACTCCTGTGACCAGCCTCTCCGGCGGTCAATCCCGTGCCTTGATGATCGCAGATACGGCTGTCTTGAGCGCCAGTCCTGTCGTGCTGATTGATGAAATCGAAAACGCCGGGATTGACCGCCAACAGGCCCTCGATATTCTCATTCGCGAAGAGAAAATCGTGCTCATGGCCACCCATGATCCGATCCTGGCCCTGATGGGCGACAAGCGGGTGATCATCAACAACGGAGCCATGCAGAAGGTCATCGAACCGAGCGCTGACGAGCGCGCCAACCTGACGGAGTTGCGGGCCCTGGATGCAAAGCTGATGAAGCTGCGGCACCGGTTGCGCATGGGGGAACGGTTGGATCAGATCTGATCGATTGCGAATAAATGAAAACGGGCAAGCTGGTGGAGTGCACAGCTTGCCCGTTTTCTATTGGTCAACTTCAGTGTTGGACTGTCAGTCGTCCCAGCCTTTAAGTCCACTCATGGACTCTTCAGGCCATGCGGTTTCCTGCGTCAAGGCCGCGACAACTTCGGCCGCCGACTCCTCGTGCGCCGGAGCCTGGGTGGCACCAACCTTGAAGTGATTCAGCAATGACATGAGCACCCGGGTTTGGGACGACAGTTCGGCCGAGACCGAGGCCGTCTCTTCGGCACTGGCGGTCGACGCCTGGGTGGCCGTATCGATCTGCTCAAGGGCCAGGGTGATCTGGTCCACAGCTTCACTTTGCTGCTCGTTCATCGACGCGATCTCGGAAATGGTTCCGGTGATCTCACCGATGGAATTGACGACCATGGTCAGTGCCTGGCCTGTCTGTTCGGCAACCTCACTACCGTGTGACACGCGCTCGCCCGAACCTTCGATCAGTTCGGCCGTTTCGCTGGCGGCCTTGGCGCTGCGCTGGGCCAGGGTGCGCACTTCTTCGGCCACCACGGCAAAGCCCTTGCCATGCTTGCCAGCTCGCGCAGCCTCGACCGCTGCGTTGAGAGCCAATAGATTGGTCTGGAACGCAATGTCGTCGATGACCTTGATGATCTTGGCAATCTCACTGCTGGAGTCGGCGATGTCGCCCATGGCCTTAATCATGTCGGTCATGTGGTTGTTGCTCTTGGCGGCGGCATCTGAGGCCACTTCTGCCGTTGAGGCCGAACCACGGGCCAAGCGTGCGCTCTCTTTGGCCTGGTCGCGAATTTCGGTCACCGAAGCGTGGGTTTCCTGCAGACTGGCGGCCTGCTCGGTGGCGCCTTCGGCCAGACTCTGGCTGGCGGCTGAGAGCTGGCTGGATCCCTGATCCACTTCGTTTGCCGCCAGGCTGGCCTTGGATACAACTTCCCGCAGGCTCAGGTTCATGTCGCGCAGAGCCAGTCCGAGGGTGTCTTTCTCGGAGGTCGGATCGACCTTCTGGGTCAGGTCACCGTCGGCAATGGTCTGGGCCATGTTGGCTTTCAACTCGAGGTTGTCCGCCATTTCATCCAGGGCGTGGGTCATCTGGCCGAGTTCGTCATTGGTCTTCAGGTTCAGCCGTTGGCTCAAGTCGCCCTGCCCAAAGGCGTTGGTGAAGGCCACGGTCCGGTTGATGGGCCCGACGATGGCCCGGATGAGCCACAGCCCCAGGCCCATAGCAAGGCTGAGGGCCAACAGGGATCCGCCCCAGGTGAAGATGACCTGCCGCTTGGCTGTGGCGGCCAAGGCGGCTTGCTGGTTTTCGCGTTTCTCACTGAGGTAGGCGACGGTCTCGACCATGATCGCCTGCACTTCCTTGATAGCCGGATTGGTGACTGTCTCCAGGGTATGCGAAGCTACGGCCTGTGCCTCCATGGCTATGTGTTCCATGGCGATCACGGCCTCGAAATGCTCTTCCAGTTCTTCGAGTTGGGGCCTGATCCGGTTCTGGAAAATCTCGTGGCGAAGGATTTGGTCATTCGTGTTTTCAATCAGCAGGGCCGTCTGATGAAGTTCGCTGTGATGAGAGTCGATTTCGCCCATCAGTTCCGCGAATTCCGGCCAGGTCTTTTGCAATTTGGCGACCTCGGCACTTTTCAGCCAAAGGCCAAATTCGCATTTGGTGGGATCGGTTTGCACGCCGGGCTCCTCACCGGCCAAAAGGTTTCCGGCCATGGTTGAAGCCCAATGTTGGTGGTCGACCAACCTGGCTAATAGGGTGTTTTCCAAGCCCGGATGAACCTGTTGCCAGGCCTCGCCGATGGTGACCGCCGAGTTGTGAAAGGCTGCGTGGGATGGTTTGATTTTATCAAAGTACGCGGCCAACTCGGGGTCCGAAGCGAGCACTTCGTCGTAAGCCTCACCATAGATGGACTTGCCCAGTTTGCACTTTTTGTAGTCGGTTTGGAGCTTCAACTCGGCCTGGTTCATCAGAAACAGGTTGTCGAGTTTGCCCAGCCACTTCAAGTGGTCGATCTCCCGCGACTTGACCATTTCGATATTGGCCGTAGTCGTGGCGATTCCCTGGCTGATGTGGTCGCTGCGCGAGACCTTGAGGGCCACTGGGCCCACCGCGAGGCAGAGCACGGCGATGCCCATGAAGCCTACAATGAGTCTGATCTTGATCGTCATCTTCATCCCTTCCCGAGAATACAAAAGGCGGCACAGAATTGATCCGTTTGGTGATTCTTCGAAATGGCACGGCTTTTCTTTAGTGATAAATCAGGGAATAGTGCAGGTACTTGTTGATGATGTGAGCGGGGGCGGGAGGATGGTTTGGGGAAACGTTAACCCAGTAAAATAGAAGGAATTAGGTTAACTTGTTTTGTTTTTTGAGGTAACGCCGCGATGCCATGAAACCCTACTCGCGAGCGGGGTGATGGGGCAATGCCTCGGCTCTCAATGGCAGGCTAGGCAAAAAAGGTGACACTCGAGCATTTGTGGCTGCGGTTGGCGCTTTGCCGGAGCCGCCAAGTCCGCCGGCAGTGGGGTTTGTACCAGTTATCCGGGTCCGGGCCTGGCTTGCTTCAAAATTGGCGATGGTCTATACTCATGGGACGGTCGGGCTCCGGATCCCCTGTTGCTGGAGTCACGAGCGAGTATTGTATGGACAGCCAGATAGCTGCCCGTGCGCATCCTACCAAGGGGGACGATATGAAATTCCAGCTCACATTGATGGTGGTTCTTGTTTTGGTGCCGGCCGCGGCGATGGCAGGCATCGGTCCGTGCGATTACAGCACCGCCGAGATGGCCTACGTGGGATCCGAAACTGTTGTGATGATGGTCCTGCCAGATGGTTCGGGCACGCCGTTTTCTGCGGCGCGCATAATGGGCAGCGAAATTGACGCCACCATCACCTTGCATCTGCTGGACTGTGCCGGAGTTCCCGTGCCCAACTACCCTGCCGAGGACATGTGGCTTGAAAGCACCGACGGCGGTTTGTCCATATGTGCTGGTGGGGCTTCTGCCGACGCAAGCACCGATGCCAACGGCGATGCCTTTTGGGTGCAACCGTTGCATGGTGGCGGCTCAAGCCAGGCGCTGACTTTGGTCATGGTCAATGGCATGGCTCTGACAACGAGCGCTGGACTGCCCATGTCCTTCAACAGCCCGGATCTCAATGGCGACAGGGTTGTCAATTTGACCGACGTGCCGATGTTCGCCGGCGATTTCTACGGCAGCGTCTATATGTTCCGTTCGGATTTCTATTTTGACGGCTGGGTCAATCTGTCGGATGTCGTGCAAATGGCACAGGGATTGGGTGCCAGTTGTCCCTAGGCTTGTCGCTTTTTGAAGTTTTTTAGGGGGAACCCAATGAAGATCAGAATGGCTCTTCTATTGTTCGTGGTCCTGCCTCTGGGCACCGTCGAGGTGACTCAAGCGCAGACCGGAGGTGGGTATGGGTGGGAATTGAGCTATGCCGTGCGTGCCTATACCGGTCCCGAGACCGCTGTCGCGATGGTGCTTCCGGATGGATCGGGTTCACCGCTGACCGCGGCGGCGATTCTCGGTGGTGCGGTCGATGCCTCGATCACACTTTATCTGATTGACGGGACAGGGTTACCGGTTGCCGATTTTCCGCGTGAAGATTTGTGGCTGGAAAGCGCCGATGGCGGCCTGGCCATGTGTGGAACCGGTGCTATCGCCGATGCGAATACCAATGCGAATGGCGAGGCCTTCTGGGTTCAGCCACTGCGGGCCGGTGGGGCGAGCGAAGCTTTGACCGTCGTGTTGATCAACGGTGCAGCCCTTGTTTCGTCAGCTGGCTTGGCCATTTCCTACAACAGCCCTGATATCAATGGTGATGGGGCGGTGAATCTGACGGACGTGCCGCTGTTTGCCGGCGACTTCTATGGCGGTGCCTATGCGTTCCGCTCAGATTTCTATTACGACGGCACGGTGAACTTGTCGGATGTCGTCCAGATGGCCCTGGGCTTTGGCAGCGCCTGCCCCTAGCCAAACGGCCTACCGATGCACCCCGGCTGCGTCGCCGCCCGACCGCGTCACAAACTCACTGTAGGTGCCATCGTAAACCAGCGGCGGTTGGGCGGGAATCTCTCCACCCGGCCCGTCGCCTGGCCGCAGTTCCAGCACCCGATTGCTCAGTCCCTTGAGGAAGGTGCGATCATGGCTGACGAAAAGCATGGTGCCTTCAAAATCCGACAGCGCCGCTACCAACATCTCCTTGGTCTCCAGGTCGAGATGGTTGGTGGGCTCATCCAGAATCAGGAAATTCGGGGGATCGAACAGCATCTGGGCCAGCACCAGGCGCGATTTTTCGCCACCTGATAAAATACGAATCGGCTTGTCGATGTCGTCGCCGCAAAATTGGAAGGCGCCTAAAAGATTGCGTAACACGCCGCGCCCTTCGGTGCTGAAGGCCTGCTGCATGTGGTCAAAAACCGTCAGCGCCGGGTTGAGCTGCTCAAGTGATTGCTGGGCAAAATAGCCGACCTTGAGGTTGGCTCCCAGGCGCACGGTGCCCGCATCAGCGGCCAGGGTACCGGCCACCAGTTTCAGCAACGTGGTTTTACCCGCACCGTTGCGACCCAGCACGCACCAGCGCTCGGTGCGGCGAATCTTCAGGCTGAAATCGTCGTAGATGGCGCGTGTGCCGTACGACTTGGACAGCCCCTGCAGGTCGGCCACGTCATCACCCGAACGCGGGGGCGGACGAAATTGGAACTCGACCACTCGGCGCCGGCGCGGCGGCTCGATCTTCTCGATTTTCTCCAGCTTCTTGACCCGGCTCTGCACCTGGGCGGCCTTGGCCACATGGGAAGCGAAGCGGTCGACGAAGCGTTGCTCCTTGGCCAGCATGGCCTGCTGCCGGGCGTAACTGGCTTCGCGATTGGCTTCGGCCACGGCGCGTTGCCGCACGAAGTAGTCGTAGTCGCCGGTGTAGGCGATAAATTCCCCGCCGTCGATGTCCACGATCCGGCTCACGATCCGATTCATGAAGTCCTTGTCATGGCAGGTCAGCAGCACGGCGCCGGGGTAGTCCTTGATGAATTTTTCCAGCCACAGGATCGATTCGATGTCCAGATGGTTGGTGGGCTCATCCATGAGCAGCACGTCGGGCTTGGCCAGCAGAACGCGGGCCATGCCGATGCGCATTTTCCAGCCACCCGAAAGATCGCCCGAGTCGCCGTTGATCTGGTCATCAGCGAAGCCCAGACCTTGCAAGACTTCACGAGCCCTGGCCTCCAATTCGTAGCCGCCCCGACTCTGGTATTCGTCCAGCACTTCTCCAAAGCGGGCCAGGATCGTCTCCATCTCGTCGGCCCGCACGGGGTCGGACATGGCCTTTTCCAGGTCGGCCAGTTCGTGGTGCAGTTCACC
>DAOVTU010000056.1 GCA_030632925.1 Candidatus Krumholzibacteriia bacterium
CGCGGCACTTCCGGATCCCGCCGGCGCACCTCCGCCAGCAGTTCCAGACCGTTCATGCCCGGCATCAGGAAATCCGACACCACCACATCGACCGGCCCGGAGACAAACCTTTCGAGGGCTTCGGCCCCGCTGTTGCAGGTCACCACTTCGTAGTCCGTTTCCAATTCCAGAACCGCCGCCAAAGTCGCGGTCATCATGGGCTCGTCGTCCACGATCATAACTACGGGATTACGGCCGGTTGCGGAGCTCACTAGACAGCCCTTTCGGCCAGCTCGCGCAGCTTGCGCGCCACGGTCCGGATAATGCCCTGAGCAATGCGCACGTCATCCGAAAGCAGGTCGTTGAACTCGCTGCGATCGATGCGCAGCAGGCGCGAATTTTCAATGGCCGCGGCCGCCAATACCCGCGGCTCGTCATCAAACAGGGCCCAGGTCCCGAAGCTCACCTGCGGGCCGGCCACCGATACGGTGCGGTCGCCCTGGGAAAGGCGCACCGATCCCTCGAGCACCAGGTACAGCGCATCCGGCGAGTCGTGTTCGTGATAGACCATGTCACCGGCCAGATAGCTCACCTCGCGGGATATCGCCGCCAGGGCCGCCAACTGGTCGGTCGGCACCTCGGCAAAGATCTCCACTTGCTGCAGCATCAGCACTTTTTCGATGGGGGTCAGCATGTCGTCTCCCGTTCGGGTCAAATGGGGCATGGCCGAGTCGTTCTCGGCTTCACCGCCCGCAAAAATCGCACAGGCCGCCAGCCAGGGGTCGCAGCTGCTGCCCAGAAAAGCCACGGCCTCGGCCGAGTTGCGGATCGGCTCACCGAACTCCTCGCCCAGGCCCTCGAGCGACTCGCGCCAGGCCTCGTTGGCCGGTTGTTCATCAATCAGGGTCAATACCAACTGGCGGTGATTGCCCACCAACAGATTGTCCAGGAACTCCTGGGCGTTGGCCCGCAGCACCCGGCGCCCGCTCATCACACCGTGATAGGCATTCAACAGATCCTTGGCCGGATACAACAGGCCCAACAGCCTGAAAACACTTTCGAGGCGCAACTGCTGCGTCTCGCCAATGGCCCGCATGAGCAGTTGGCCTGCCGGCCCCTGGTCGGGCAACAAGGTGCCCACCCGCGCCAGTTGGATAAACCGCCCGGCCTCGATGCAGATCTCGCGGGATATGATTTCGCGGTCAAACACCAACCCGGGGAATCCGGACCTCAACTTGCCCAGGCCCTTGAGCACTTCGTAGCGCATGTTCGGATGCCGGGTGGCCAGGCGCCGCACCAACACATCGACACTCTCCTGGTGGGGCACCGTCGCCAGGGCCCGTGGGATCTCGGCCCGTTGCCGACTGGGCTGGTCGTGGTCCCCGAGAAAAATTTCCAGGTCTTCTATGATGGCCGGATCACTGGTCGCCATGGCCGTCAATGCTGACCGCGCGTGGAGACGCAACTGGGGAAGGCCCAACTGTTCGAGCAACCAGGACACCCGGTCCCGGTCTCCACGCAAACCCACCCCCGCGATGGCCGCCTCAACCACCAGGGGGTCTTCATCGGCCAACAAGCTGTCCCACAGACGCGTGCCGCACTCGTGGGGCAACCAGGGCAATCTGGCCAGTACCCGCCGCCCTTCACAGCCTTCGGTGTCCTCACATTGCTGAATTTCTTCGACCACCCGGCGGTTGACCAGTGGACGATGA
This sequence comes from Candidatus Krumholzibacteriia bacterium, assembly GCA_030632925.1. Classification (GTDB taxonomy): domain Bacteria; phylum Krumholzibacteriota; class Krumholzibacteriia; order LZORAL124-64-63; family LZORAL124-64-63; genus JAGRNP01. The sequence continues at coordinate 1,692 of DAOVTU010000056.1, forward strand.
ACCGGATCGGTGTCGCCACGGGCGATAAAGGCCACCGCGGCGTTGCGTGCCGAGCCATTGCTATGGAGCAGGTCGCCCAGGAATTCGCCCTGGGCCTCCACGCCGCCACCAGTGGCGCTCAGGAAGGCCACCGCGCCCACCCGGGTTTCCAAATTCGCATCCTGCAATAACGGGCGCACCAATTCGACATCGCCCTCTTCGGCATTGGCCGCCAAAACCGCCACCGCCCGTTGGCGCACATCGGGCCAGCGATAGCCCAACAAGGGGCGCACCGCCGCGGCCAGCGAGGCCGCCTTCACTCCCTGCAACATGTCCAGGGCGTAAACCACTTCGCGCCGATTCTCACTGCCCAGGGAGGTGGTCATCACCTCGAGGGCCTTGGCGTCGTCAATGCGCACCCGCAGGTCCCCTACATCGATTTCCCGGCGCGAAAGCGCTTCGCGGAACGAGTTGATGTAGGCGCGGCGCATCATCATCGCCAGGACCAACCAGACCGCCAACAGCACCAGGGTCACCAGGGAGATGCCGCGCAGGTCCAACTTCAGCACCGCCGTGGCCAGCAGAAGCAACCCACCGGCCAGCCCCCGCGCCCAGCGATCGACAAACATGTCGATAAAAACCTTGGTGCGCTTTTTCAGCGCCAGGGGAATGGGCAGGAAGAGCAATTCCCGGCTGGTCTTGTCCAGACTGTACTTCAAGGTGAAGTCGCCACCACGCAGGATCATGCCCGCCAACAGGCCCGGCATCACGAACATGGTCAATGCGCCGCCAGCCAACACCGCCGGCAAAACCATCAGCGTACTGCCCACACCGAACCAGCGGATCAGGCGCGGAGCCAGCGAGATCTGGACCAGCAGGGCCACCAGGCTCATCCGGCCATAGAAGCGCCCCAGGAACGCCGTCAAATCAGCACCGTCGGGATAGGCCTGCCAACTGACGGTCTTGAACTGGAAGTCGACAAAACTGGCGGTCATCACGGTCAACGAGATGATGCCCACGGTCAAGGTCAGGTGGCGCGAGCGGAGAATCGACATGACGATACCGCGGATGTCCGAACCCTGCGCTTCGCCCTCGATGGGGTGCTCGGGAATGGCCTCGCGGTTGGACAAATTTTCGCGCCAGACGAGCCAACCCAATACTCCGGCCAGTGCCAATACCGCGGCGCTGACCAGCAGCAGATCCTGGGTTTCCAATCCCATTTGTTGCACCAGGAAGCTGGTGATTTCACCGCCGGTGAAAGCTCCCGCTATGCCCCCCAGACCCAGCAACGGAAAAACCCGTTTGGCCTGGGCCGCATCAAAAACACCGTTGGCGTGCAGCCAAAACTGGCTGGTGGTCAAGCCGCCGGCCACCCCCACCCAGCTGTAGAAAAAATAGATGATCCACTGATGCCCCAAAGGGATCAGCCAATAGAGCAGCAACAAATTCAGGGTCAGAACGGCCGTCGTCAGCATGATCAATCGGTCCAGCCGGCGTTTCATGCCCGCCCGCGCATAGGCCGCCGTGACTGGCGCTGCAATCAACGCTGTCAGCATATAGACCAAGGGCAGTTGGCCGGGGTTCAGTTCAATCAGGAAGAGCGAGTCGCGGGCCGGTTTGAGCAAGTAATAGAAGAGCAATAGAAGATAATAATTGGCCCCCATCAGGAAGGCCACTTTGCGCTCGCCAGCCCGCAGGTCCAGCAGGGTTCCGGTCAACGCCGGCATCAGTCGCAGCCAGTTCCGCAAGTCGACCTCACGGTGGGCAGCGTCACCGTGAACTCCGCTCCACCCTCAGCACTCTTGCCCGCTGCAATCTGCCCCTGGTGTCGCTCCAGAATCTTGCGCACAATGAACAATCCGAGTCCCGTGCCGTCAGCGGCATCCTTGGTCGTGAAGCCGGGTTTAAAAAGACGTTCCGCACAGCCGGTCGGCAACCCCGGCCCATCGTCGCTCACCTTCACGACAACCTGATCCGCATCCATGGCCGTATTGATCGTGATGGCGCCCGCTTCGCCCACAGCCTGCCGCGCGTTCATCACCAGATTCAGCAACACCTGACCGAGAGGGCCGGGCCAACCTGGCACCGGTTGCACTTCACCCAATTCCAGCTTCACCTCGATGGTGTTTTTCAGTTCGTGCTGCAACAAAAGCAACGTGCCTTCGACCAGCGAATTCACATCCACCGGCTGGGGCGTGTCCTCTTCGCCGCGTCCGGCCAGGCGCAATTCCCGGATCAATTGGTTGGTGCGCGTGAGGGCTTCGCTCAACACGGGGTCAGTGCCATGCAACGCATTGAGAGCCTTGCCGACCCGGGCCAGATGGGCCTCGTGGTCACTCTCGGGATCAGCCAGGCCAGCGGCCGCCTCGTCGATCATCGCCACAGCCTTCTGCCGGGTCCCCACCGAACAGCACACCGCACCCAGCGGCGTATTCAATTCATGGGCAATGCCTGCCATCAGGCGACCCAGGGTCACCAATTCTTCACGGGCCAACAGAGCATCGGTGGTCAGGGCGAACTCGTGGTCCCGGCGTCGCAGACGAAGCGACTGGACCACCAGCAACAGGCATACGACCAGCAGGCTGACCGCCAACACGTTCTGGGTTACCATTGCCATGACCACTGTCCACATACTCAGCCTCCAGAGCCTCCGGAAATATCGGCGATGCGTTTGACCGCCGCGTGAATTTCCCTGATTGAAGCAATCTCGGGATTGCTCAATTCCCGGCGCGTTCCCACGGCCAGGTCGCCCAACCGGATGTCGCCAATGCGAATGCGCCGCACCATCGTCACCTTGTGCCGCAGGGTCGTCAGCATGCGCCGCACCTGGCGAATTTTCCCCTCGCGCACCGTCATGTTCATCACCGTGTGCCCATTGAGCATTTCCACGATGCGCACCGTCTGCGGCTTGAACAGCCCCAGCGAGGGCAGATGCACGCCCGCGGTCATGACGCTGATTTCCAGGTCCGACAGTTCGCCTTCAACCTGGATTCGGTACTCTTGTTCCAACCCCCGGGTTGTCGCGACCATGTTGTTCCACTCGGTATCGTTGGAAAACAGGATCATGCCCGTGGTTCTGCCATCCATCCGGCCCGCAGCCGACAAGCCGGTAATCATGGGCGGAAAAAACTCCATGACCTGTTTGCGCCCCTGGTTCCGATCTTCACCGCAAACCACCCGCAACGGTTTGTGCAGGATGAAGTAACGCATTGTCAGCCGTTGCAGGATTTCCCCATCAAGGTAGATATCCGCACCGGTATCGGCCATGTGCCGAGGGTCGGTCACGACCTTGTCGCCAAGCCGCACCCGTCCCTGCACGACCATCAGTTCGGTCTGCTTGCGGGTGCCATAGCCGGCCTTGAGCAGCGCGCGGGCCAAGCCGATGGGTTTGACCGGATGCCAGGGTTTGGTGGCCGTTCCCGGCCTGCGCCGGGCCGCCAAATGACTGGGGCGACTCTTGTTGTCAGTCATGGGCTGGGTCAAATGCCTTTCAGGTTGTCCAAATTATCATGATCAAAATATACGCGATCAACAGTGCCAAGCCACGTTTGCGACCTATCCGGCCCTTGCCCAACATGATCATGACAAAAACCAGCAATGCCAACAGGACCATGCTCGCCAGTTGCAACTGGTTGGCCGAAGGGTTGAACATCACATGGGGCAGCGGTGTTTGCGGGCCTTCGACTTCGAGGCCCCAGATCAGGCCCACCGGGCCGGCCACCGCCAGGATATTGAACAGATTCGAACCCACAATGTTGCCCAACGCCAGATCGTCTTCATCGCGCATGGCCGCCACGATGGTGGTCGCCAATTCGGGCAGGCTGGTGCCGATGGCGACCATGGTCAGACCAACAACCGTCTCGGAAACGCCGAAACCCACGGCGATGCGCACCGCCGAGTCCACAATGTAATGTCCCCCGCCGGCCAGACCGCAGATTCCCAGGAGGGCCAGGCCCGAACCGATCGCCAATTCCCGACTCCGAGCCTCCGCGGGCACCGCCAACACTTCTTCGTCCGGTATGGGCACCACCGTGCCGCGGTCGCGGTTGCGGAAGGTCCAAAAAATGAAAAGCAGGAATCCTGCCACCAAAAACCCGGAATCCAGCCGGCTCAGGTTGCCATCCCAAACCATGAACGCAAATACCGCCGAAGCAAACAACATGAACGGCACTTCTTTGCGCGACAGCCCATGTTCGACAATCACCGGGCGCGTCAGGGCCGCAAAAGCCAAAATAAGTCCCAGATTGGCCACATTCGACCCGATCACGTTGCCCAGCACCAGCCCCGTCGACCCTTCCATGGCCCCCAGCATGGAGACGAAGAGCTCCGGCGCCGAAGTGCCAAAGGCCACCACCGTCAGGCCCACCACCACGGGGGGAATGCCCAGCACCGCGGCCACTCGCGTGCCGCCACTGATCAGGACCCAGGCGCCGCCAATAAGCAGGACCAGTCCCAGGCAGAAAATCAGGATATCAAACAGGGCCAACGGTTCACTTCTCCAGGATGGCGAGCGCCCGGACGGGCGAAGCTTCGGTTTGGTCCAGTTTCAGGGGCATGACCTGCAAGGTAAAGCCCTTATCGGGCAGGGCGGCCAGGTTGTTCAGGTTTTCGATGTTGATCATCCCGGCCGGCGCGCAGATATCGTGGGCCGCTTGTCCCCCCAACCCATCGAGGCTGGGCGTATCAAGCCCCACGCCTTTGAGACCGGCTGCGGCCAGGCGCTCGGCCAGTTCCGTCGACAGGAATGACCAGCGGGTGTAATACATTTTGGAACCCCAGTGCTGGGACCAGTTGGTGTCGAAGAGCACGAAGTCCACGTTCGTCAGGTCCAGGTCATCGAGCAACTCGGCGCCCAGAGGTCCCGTATTTTCACCATCACCGCAACGGATGACCACCGCCGCACCTATAAAATGATCCAAAGGCAGGTCGGTGATGCCCGGTGCTCCGTCCAGAAAATGCAACGGCGCATCGATGTGGGTGCCCACATGGCAGCCAAACTCCAGACCACTGCTCATGTGGCTGCTTTCGCCGTGCAGGCTGTGGCGGTGCAGCTTCAGGGGCTGTTTGTCGCCCGGCCACTGGGCCATGCCCGAAACGATGGTGTGGCTCAGGTCAATCAGGCGAGGCGTTGCCAATAGTCTCTCCGGTTCAGTTGGGGCAGGTTGTTATCAACCCGAATAAAAAGAATCGACGTCGATCATCCGGCGGATTTCGCCGACTTCGAAGCCGGAGGCAAAAAGCAGGCGTTCGGCACCGTCAAGCAGTTCCTCCAACAGGGACTCGCTGCCCGAAACAGCCGTGATGGCCAAAAAGAGCCGCTGCACCAGGTCGGGCGGCCCGACTTGCGCCACGGCAAAGTCGTGGTTCTTCAGTTTCTGCACCAATGCCCTCTGGGGCGCCCGGCGCTCCTTCAGGGTACGCGCGTGGGGCAGGACCAGATCAGCGATCAAAGTGCCCGAAAAAGTGCGCACGTCATCCATCGGAAATCTCCCTCCTCGCCTAAAATAAGGGATTTTGGGGTGGAGTATAGGAAAATCGGGCCCCGGTCATTACTCTGGCGTCAGAACCCGCAAGTCTGTGTACTGGGCGTCCAGATCGATACCAAAGACAGACTTCAGTATATCCAGATAGCCGCCGCCCGCGGGAATTTTCCGCTGCGACTTCCCCTGCGGCCCCACTTCGATCAAAACGTCATTGCGCAGGCTGACCCGGCCGGTGGCCCGGGGCAGGCTCGCAATCCGGGTGGTCACGAATTTGTTCATAGGCGCCGTGGAGGTGTAATGGTTGCCCAGCGCGATGTCTGCCGCTGCAACGACCAAAAGATCGAAGCTGTAGCTGTCCCGCCACTCCTGCCCGGTGCGGGTCTGCATCATAATCCCCCAGGTTTCGTGCTCCACCAGACGGAAGGCCCAGCCCGGCCCCTCTTCGCTGTGGCCCATTTCCATCGGCAACGGGCACCGCAGACCACCAGCACCAAACCCCACATCGACCAGCCACGACCGGCCGGCCAATTCCACCAGACTCATCTGGTGGGTACGGCCCGAAATTTCACCACCCAGATGGACCCGGGCCAGCAACGGCCGGGCTTGAAAGCCGAGTTCGCACAGGACCATCAACATCAAACCGTTCAGTTCAAAGCAATAGCCCCCGCGCTGGCGGTGCACAAGCTTGGCCACCAGCGCTTCCGGCGCCAGATCGATACCCCGGCCCAGTTGGATATCGAAATTTTCAAAGGGAATGTTGAAGAACTGGGCCTGCTGTAGAACGCGCAATCCCTCTTCGTCCAGCGGTGGGGCCGTGGGCAAGCCCACCCGCGAAAAATAGGCGTCGAGGTCCAATTCATTAGCCAAGCCAATCTCCGGTTCCGTGGTGACGACCAGGTTGCCGTCCGGGTGCAAGAATGGGGTCCCGTGAACACGGAACCCCAATATAAGCAAACCTGCGCCGGACGACCGTCCGGAATACCCGGTAATCAATCAGCTTTTCCAGCAGACCTCTATATCAACATTGGTGGTTCTATGGCTCCGGTCCACGGTTTAGGGAGACCGGAGCCAAAAATTTCAGCGGTAATAGGCCTTAACAGCACTCCAGGTAGCGGTCGTGACGCCAACAGCATCCTCACATCTCGCCTCGGCACCCAGAGGCTCGATCCTCATCACCTGTACACTGCAATTGTCCCGGGCATTGAGGGTTTCGACCCAGCCGTAGACATCCAGCATTTCACCAGTCCCCACATGCACGTTCATGTCGCCGTAGAACAAACTGACGGTGTCGCACTCCAACAGGCCAACTCCCGAACAGGGGGCAAACAGGTAGGTGTCGACCAGGTAGCCACGCATCAGGTAGGGCTCGGCCGAGCATGACCGCTGGACGGTCTCAGTATCGTAGACAGATCCGCCTGGGTACTTCATCACCACTTCATAGAAACCGATTTCTCCGGCGCCCAACCCGGGATCAGCCAGAACAAATTCCTGGGTGGCCCCATGCGGAATGGCCACATCAGCAGCCAACAGGACTTCACCAGCCATGTCCGGGGCCGACTCGACCCGGCGCACATCCATGGCCATTTCCGTGATGTCAAAATTGTCGACCACAATGTGCACGGACACCCCGTCGCCAACACAGGTGACATCAACCGACCAATGTACGGGTCCGGGCAGATCTGCAGCAACCGGAGCGGCCGTCAGGAATCCCACCGCGGTCAGAAAAAATATGAATAGTGGAAGGCGTAAAATTCTGGTCATGATGACCCCCTTGATCGAGCGATACAGACCTCCAGCGAGCTGACTGGAGCTGGATTGATCATAAGGAATTGAGCAGGTTTGATCAAGGCGGCGCCGCCCCCTGGCCCCCCCAAAAAAAGCCCCCCAAGGCGGGGGGCCCAATCAGCATCAAACCCAAACCGGACTACCGCCCGTTATAAGCATCAATCATCTCAATGGCCGTGCCGTCGTAACAGTACGAAGCCACGCCATCAGGCATGCCATCGCGCCCGATGACAAAATTCCCGTCGGCTGCCAGATTATCCGGCGTATAAACATCAAAGCCGGTACCCAAGCCCCCAGCGTAGGCAAACAGCATGTAGCCGACCACCAGGCCCGCTTCATCATGCAGGGCATGGTAGGTGTAGCTGCCCTCGACATACTCCCCAGCAGCAGTGGCCTCTTCAAAGGGGAAGTACTGCATATACCCCAAGTCCACCAACAGCGCCGGGTCTTCAGGGTACAGTCCGCCGTTGTCCACTCCGTACAGGGTCATGGCCGCATCCATTTCCCCGATGGCCGCGCGGCATTTTTCCACTTCTGCGCTGCTCCCTTTTTTCTGTTTTTCCTGCTCCAGGATAGCCGGCAACTCCTCCAGCAGGAGGTAGGCGGCGCGATACAGGCCGGTGTTGACCGGACCTTCAACCTCGGCCGTGATCTCGATGCCGTTGGGGATGCTCTTGTAGAGCATTTCTTCGGTCTCGATGTGGTCAAAAAGAACGTCGTAGAATTTCATCATCCATTCGGTTTCCGTTGCTTCCTGGCCCATGGCACCAGCCATGTCCATGACGGAATCCATATAAGAACCGTACTTCGGACCGTTCATATAGACCCACTCCAGGCCATCAGGCACCTTCAGGTTTCCCTTTTTAGCCGCCAGCATTTCCCGCAGCTGTCCCGGCAGGAAACTGATCACCAGATAGTCTTCGCTCACGGCCAGGGCCCCACCCATAGGCAGTTCCTGGAATTCGAAGTCGCCAACCTGTTCCACTTCCACCGCGGCGATCATCTCGGCGATGCCCTCGCCACCGAACATGCCGGCCAGCTCCAGGATCATAGCCTTCAGCGCGAAGCCGTCGGTGCTGCCGAGGACCAATACAACCGGCGCCTGCAACGGCGAGATCGCTTCTTCGCCAGGGGTGTCCAGGATGAAGAAATCCAGCTCACC
>DAOVTU010000530.1 GCA_030632925.1 Candidatus Krumholzibacteriia bacterium
GGTGCCGGCGCCTGGCCCTGGTCGTTGTTGGTGCCGCCGGCACTGGTGAGCCTGCTGGTGGCCCATCGCCGCCGTGACCAGTGGCGGCAATGGGTGCCTTGGCTGATGCTCGGCGTGCTCTTCCTTTTCATCACCATCTCGGAGCGCAAGCTCTCCTGGTATGCGATTCCAGGTTACGCGGCGATCGCCCTGTTGGGCGCGGGGGCGGCCGGCCACCTCGTGCATGGTCGTTGGCGGGGAATCGGCGCCCTGTGGGTCCTTGCCGCCGGCGCCGCCGCCTTTGTCGTTGGACCGACGGCCTCAACCTATATCCAGGGCCCGGCCTATCAGGTGCCGCTGAATTGGCAGTTTCTGCAAACCTCCGGGCCCATGAGTGCAATAGTCTGGTTGCCGTTCACGCTCGCGGCGGGCCTGGTGATTTGGGGCCGGATGCGAACGGCGGTGTTGCTGTTGGCCGGTGTGGCCCTGGCAGCGACCGGTTTCCATAATGTCTTTGTTCCTGCTGTGCAGGTGGGCGAGCCACCGGCCCTTGCCGTTCTGGCCGCTGAGGTCAACGCGCAGTTGGGCCCCGAGCAGACCGTCCTGTTGGGCATCCGGGGAGATGGGGCGCGGGATGATGTGAGCCTGTACTACCTGCGAAAGTTGGCCGGTGAGGGCGCCACCATTGTCGTGCTTCAACCAGGGGAAGCGGGCCAAGCGGCCAACAAACCGGGTTTTCGCGGCGTGGTTGTTTTGTCGCGCCGCAACCACCAGGCGCTGGGCAGATCCCTGCCAGTGCTGCGCCGATTGGCCGTGCTGGGCTCCACGGCACGGTATGTGGTTTTGGGCAACGTGGATTAAATTCGGCGATTATTTGAATTGACAGGTATGTGGGCAGAAGGCAATATCAACAAATCAGTACAAAAAGGGTCTTGTATAGTGACTAAAGGACGGCAAAGAGGCTTTCCTGTTGTCGCGAGTTCTGACACGACACCCGTTCAGAATTCACTCAGGACCCCATAACAGGAGGTTCCTACTGATGAAGTCCAGTTATTGGCGCACATTTGTGCTCTTTTCATTGACTCTCGTTCTGATGTCCACCGCCATGGATGCTCAGGCCGCCCGTCGCTCCAGTTTCGCCGGCAACCAGTTCATCGACGACCCTGATGACATGTTTGCCTTCCCCCAATTGATGATGAATTACACCAACCGCGTCATTTTCGACATGGCTCCCAATGGCAACAGCGGCAACGGCTCGCTGATCTTTGGCGACAACACCGTGTGGAATTTCAACACCGGTCGTGGTGACTTTCTGAACAACACGTCCCATTGGGCCTCGGGCAACTCGGACCGCTTCTTTGGCATTTTTGATGTCAATGGCACGCCGGGCAGCAATGGCTCGAACGGAAGCTCTCTCGAGTGGTGGGACATCGGCATGGCCACCCATCTGGGCGAAACGCCTTTCGGTTTCAACATCAGCTGGGCCACGGACAAGAACAAGTTCACGCCCGATGGTGGCGACCCGACGGTCGACAACTCGTCGAGCATGATCAGCCTGCAGGCTGGTGCCACCCTTAACGGCATCGACGTCGCCGCTGAAGCGGGCTTTGGCAGTTACAAGGATGAAGTGTCGACCCTGGATCCGAGTGATCAGAACGACTTCAGCTTCTCCAACTTCAGCCTGCTGGCCCGGGGCAACGTTGACGATTTTGGTGGCCAGAACTGGCGCTGGATCGCGGCCTTCTCGACCGGCAAGAACAGCCCGGACATGACCGACGCAGTGGAGCTGTCCACGACCGGTTTCCGCGGTTCGTTTGGACCTGTCTGGGGCACGCCCGGCGAGTGGGAAGTTGCTGCCTACATGAGCTTCAACTACCTGAGCCACGAGACCCAGGGCGGCCTGGTTGATCTGAAGAACACCCAGGATTTCACCAGTTTCCCGGCCTACAACATGGCCACGGAATACTATCTGAACGACTGGTTCGTTGTTCGTGGCGGCATCGCGTCGCAGAACGTCTCGGACACCTTCGAGCAGGGTGTGGACGGTACGGACAACGCGAAGTCCAACGATTCGGAAGGCCGTTTCACGAGCTTCTTGTGGACCGCTGGCCTGGGAATCGACAAGGGCAACTGGGGCCTGGACATGGCCTTGGATGAGACCGATGTCCACAGCGGTTACCTGCCGCTCAATGGTTCTGTAAGCAATGAGCCTATTGCCTACATGACCGCCTGGTTGACTTTCTAGGAAGTCTGCCAAACATCATACCGTGTGATGATAAACCGCGGCGTCGAAACGGGAGGGGAGGGTTGGGATTGGACCTTCGGCTCACCCCTGGGTTTCGGCGTCGTGGTTTTTTAATATCGTGGTCTATTCTATCGCTGCTATAAGCGCACTGAAATAGGCCGGCATCTCGTGCCGCGGATACCACGCCAAAGCCACTTCATCGTCCAGCCATTTTTTGGGATTGAGATCCACCAGGCTCCCTGATGCCAACAAGGGCTCCGCAAAATCCTCCGGTAAAACCGAATATCCGAGACCGTCGGCGATCATCGCCGCGATGGCATCCGGGCTGTTGGCAAAGTGCCGCCGTTGCCGCGCCTGTTCGCGCAGGCCGCACTCCTGGAGATAGCTGAAGGTGGCGTTGTCGGCTTCGTTGAAGTCGATGATCCGTTCGGTTTTTATGATGTCCGTCAGGGACCGGGAGGCCCAGGCCGCTGGACCCAACAGGCGGTGGCGAGCCGGAGCCAGCAACTTCGAATCCAGTTCGTTGACCACGTCAGCCCGCGGCATGATCGCCAACTGGGCAGCGCCGGTTTTGAGGTGGGCCAATCCCGATTCGTTGTCGTCCAACTTGAAGGTGAGGGTGACGCCCGGATTTTCGGCCAGGGCCAGGGTGGCCTGGGGAATGATCCGGCAGCGCATCAGGCTCGAAGGGCCCGTGATGTTCAGCGCGACCACGGCGGGGCCGGTGTCGTCGTGCAGAAAAGAGAGCAGTTCGCCCTCCAGATCGGCCGCCCGCTGGCAATACCGGACCAGGGCGGTGCCTTCATTGGTGAGCCGCATGCCCTTGCGCGAGCGGGTGAACAGCGTCACGCCCAGATGGCGCTCCAAAGCCCGAATGCGTTGGGTGACCCCGGTTTGGCTCAAACCGATGGCCCTTGCCGCGCCGTGTACGGTGCCGTGTTCGACGATGGCCATGAAGGCCGTGATGCCCGGATTAAGTAAACTCATAATAAGTAATCAATAACACGAA
>DAOVTU010000568.1 GCA_030632925.1 Candidatus Krumholzibacteriia bacterium
GACATGGCCACCCGGTCGATGGCCAGCATGTAGGCAGCATCGCGCATGGAAACTTTGTGTTTGCGGGCCAGATCGCTCACGTCGTAGTACGCCGCGGTCATCTTGACGTCGAGTTTGCTGAGCACTTCGCCCAGTTCCCAGAAGCAGTTCATGTTGCTCTGCACCTGCTCGAAGTAGCTGCAGGTCACGCCGCCCGCGTTGGCCAGGAAATCAGGCACCACGAAGATGCCGCGCTCCGCCAACACCGGATCGGCATCCGGCGAAGTCGGCCCATTGGCACCTTCGGCGATCACCTTCACTTGATCACTGATGCGCGTCACGGTCTCGGCGGTGATCTGGTTTTCAAGGGCAGCCGGGATCAAAATATCGACGTCCTGGGACAACCACTCATCACCCGGCAACACCTTGTAGCCCGCGGCCTCCGCCTTGATTTGGTCGATGCCGCCGAAGTGATCGGTGATGCCCTGCAGTTCTTTCAGGTCCACACCCGACTCCCGCACGTAGCAGAAACTTTCCTTTGCCGCCTGGTCCCAGCACGAAACGCAAGTCACCTTGCCCCCAAGGCGGTGGTACAACTCGATGGCGTACTGGGCCACGTTGCCAAAGCCCTGCACGCTGGCCTTCGTATCGGCCGGCGCGAGCTCCAGTTCCTTGAGCGCCTCACGCAAGGTGTAGACCACGCCATAACCGGTGGCCTGGGTGCGCCCCAAGGAGCCACCCATGCCCACGGGCTTGCCGGTGATCATGCCGGGATGATGCCCGCCGCGCATGGTTTCGTACTCGTCCAACATCCACAGCATGTGCTGCGAAGTGGTCATGACGTCGGGGGCGGGAATGTCGCTCACAGGTCCCACGTTGCTGAAGACCTGTCTGACCCACCCCCGACAAATCGCTTCCTGTTCCCTGGGGCTCAGGTTGTGCGGATCACAAATGACCCCACCCTTGCCGCCACCGAGAGGCAGGTCCGTCACGGCGCACTTCCAGGTCATCCACATGCTCAGGGCCCGCACGGTGTCGACGGTTTCCTGGGGATGAAACCGGATGCCGCCCTTGCAGGGTCCGCGCGCGTCGTTGTGCTGGATGCGATAGCCGGCAAAAACCTTCACCGTGCCGTCGTCCATGCGCACGGGAATCTGGAAATGGTATTCGCGCACAGGATTGCGCAGCAGCTCGCGCGCCCCCGAGTCCAGGCCGATCAGGTCGGCGATGCGGTCGAATTCCTGCTGGGCTACGGCGAAAGGATTGAAGGCAGCGTTGGCGGACATCTCATCATCTCCCGGGTTCATGATGTGCACTGAGGTTTAGCCTCGGAACACTCATTTACCGGCAATTTGAGGGCCAAGCGGGCCAATTTATGGCGAAATTTTAACTTGTTGTGTCGGAGTGAGTTAAAAGAGGATTAATGGAGATTTCTTGCAGATTTTTCAGCGTACTAAAGCATTTATGCATCACAATGGATATATAATGCGGCATATTTGCACACTCCGGTTAAAAAATTGCGGGGAAATCGTGTCAAACCACCGAAAACCGCGTTCATTCCCGGTTTCGCCCGTCCTGGGTGGGCAATAACAGCCCCAACTTCTGGATCCGGCGCTGCAACGTCGTCCGGTGCATGCCCAGCTCTTGCGCGGCGCGACCACGATGCCATCCGGCCCGCTCCAACACCTGCAGGATGAACGCGGCTTCGACCTTTTCCAACCCCTTGGCACCGGAGTCTTCCGGCGTGGGCACCATGATCTGCAACCGTCGCGGCAGGTGCTGCACATCGATGACCTGCTCCAGGCACATCACCCATGCGTGCTCGAGAATGTTTTCCAACTCTCGCACGTTGCCCGGATAGTTGTGCCGCATCAGCAACTCCAGCGCCGCCGACGATACACCAGTCACATGCTTGCCGCGCTTCAACGAAAGGCGTTCGGTGAACTTTTGCGCCAGTTGTGGAATGTCACCTTTGCGATCGCGCAACGGTGGAATCTCCAAATTCAGGACATTGATCCGGTAATACAGATCGCGCCGAAAAGTGCCGGCCGTAACCATGGCCGACAGGTCCCGGTGGGTCGCGGTGATGAACCGGATGTCGCAGGGAATCGGCTCCTGCTCGCCCAGACGCTCGTACACTTTTTCTTGCAGCACGCGCAGCAGTTTGACCTGCATGCCCAGCGGGATATCGCCCACCTCATCGAGAAACAGCGTACCGCCCTGGGCCGCGGCAAAACGGCCGGGCTTGTCGCGATGGGCGCCCGTAAAAGCCCCGGCCTTGTAACCAAAAAGTTCAGATTCGAGCAGGGTTTCGGGCAGGGCCGCGCAATTGACCGTGATCATGGGGCCACTGGCCCGCAAACTCAAACGGTGGATAGCCTTGGCGATGAGGTTCTTGCCGGTGCCGGTTTCGCCCAGGACCAGGATGCTCGAATCACTGCGCGAAATGGTCGGCAGGATTTCAAACAGCTGCTTCATGTTTGGATCCCCGGTCAGGATTTCCCGAAACAGGCCCCCGGAATTTTCATTGGTCACCGACTGGCGCACGTTGGCCAGGTTCACAAAAGTGGCCACGCCGCCAACGACCTTCCCCAAGTCATCGGTGATTGCCGCAGTCGAAAGGGTGACCGAAAGGCGGCGCCCCATGGAGTCCTGGAAGTGGGTGTCCAGGTTGACGATCGGCTGAGAGGTTTCCATGGCCTGACGCAGAGCACAGCTGTCGCCACCGATGTCGACCCGCAACACCTCGCGACAGTGACGACCCAAAGCCCGATGCCGCGGCAAGTTCAACGCGGCCAGGGCCGAGTCGTTGATGGCCGTGACTCGGTAATCGACATCCACGGCAAAAATTCCCTCGGGCACACTGTTGAACATTTTCAACAGCAGCTCGGGGGATACTCCCGGTGCAGGCGATCCGCCGGCGGACTGGTTGCGCTTCTCGGACATCGGTCCCTTTCTTACCAAATGGTCCAGACTCCAAAATTGAACCATATCCGCCCCAAGGTCAATGAAGGGAAGTGGCGCCCGGGCCAAAAA
>DAOVTU010000265.1 GCA_030632925.1 Candidatus Krumholzibacteriia bacterium
AGAAGTCGCAGGTCTTTTCGACGGCGGCCGACAGCCAGCCCACGGTGGACATCCACGTTCTGCAGGGCGAGCGCGAGTTGGCCAACGACAACAAGACCATTGGCCGCTTCCAGCTGACCGGTCTGCCGCCCGCCCCGCGTGGCGTGCCCCAGATCGAAGTGTCTTTCGACATCGATGCCAACGGCATCCTGTCGGTCAGCGCGGTGGACAAGGCCACGGGCAAGGAGCAGTCCATCCGGATCCAGGCTTCCAGTGGTTTGTCTGACGAAGAAGTCGAAAAGATGGTCCAGGACGCCGAGGCCAACGCCGACGCTGACAAGGCCAAGCGTGACCTGATCGACGTGCGCAACGAAGCCGAGGCCCGCATTCACAGTGCGCGCAAGAGCATGGAGGACCTGGGTGATGACCTGGATCCGGCGCTGAAGGAAGACGTCGAGACCAAGGTCAAGGCCCTCGAGGAATTGCTGGCCAGCGAGGATGTGGAGATGATCCGCACCGCCAGCGATGCCCTGATGACCTCGGTCCAGGAATTGGCCAGCAAGGCCTATGAGAAGGCTGCTGCGGCCGAGGGCGCGGGTGCCGAGGAAGCCCAGGCCCAGGGTGGTGGCGCAGACGCAGGTTCTGCTGAGAGTGCTGCCAATGATGACGACGCGGTGGATGCCGACTACGAAGTGGTCGACGACGAAAATAAGGAAACACCGTAGATTTTGGTTGACGGATTTCAATTAGGTGGTATGGTCGGGTGACTGGGGGAGAGCTCCCGCACCCGGCCAGACACCTTCCCTGGTAAGCGCATGGTTAAAAGGCGCTGAATCCGCCAAATCGGACAAAAAAAGTCTTTGACCTGAAGCCAATAATTGGTTAGTCTCAGGTCACAGCTTTTGAGAATGATTCGCATTAGCATCACCAGAGTGGAACTAGTGAGAATCGTTCACACCCGCAGAATATCTCATCCGGTTTGGCCTAACTTGATTTAAGTGGCAGAAACCGACAGGAAAACGGATTTTCCGGAACTTTTGTCTCATTTCCATCGTAAAGGGCTTCTCGCTGATGGGATGAGCGGCGCAAAAAAGATTACTTTGAAGGTCAAGATTTAGCAGAAACGGTTCAGACGGAGATCGCCAGAGACCGACCGAATCCGACCGATCAGGTCAGGGAAGACCATAAATGGAGGCAGTCACGTGTACGAAGTGGAACTGAGCAGCGATCGCCGGGAGGACTCGAGCCTTCAGCATTATCTGCAGACGATCGGTAAGCACAACCTGCTGACGCGCGAAGAAGAATTTGAATTGGCACGCCGGATCCGGACGGGCGACAAGGCCGCCCTGGACAAACTGGTCAATTCGAACCTGCGTTTTGTTGTCAGCGTGGCCAAGAAATTCCTCAATCACGGTCTCAGCTATATGGATTTGATTGCCGAGGGCAATATCGGCCTGATCACTGCCGGCAAGCGTTTCGATGAGCGGCGCGAGTTCCGGTTTATCTCCTATGCCGTGTGGTGGATCCGTCAGGCGATCCAGAAAGCCATCGCCGAGCAGACCAATACGGTGCGGTTGCCGATCAATCGCTCCCAGCAGGCGATGAAGATGAAGCGCGTATCCCAGTCCCTTGAGCAGAAGAACAAGCGCAAGGTGAGCGAGACGGAAATCGCCGAGGCCATGAAGCTGGATCTGCGCAAAATGGGCCAGATTCGGGCTGCGAGCCGGCCCTTGGTGAGCCTGGACCAGCCCCTGTACGACGACGACGTGACCCTGGCCGATACCCTGTCCGATCCGGAAGATGTCACGCCAGATAAGGGTTATGTGTCGGACGAACTGGTGCAGGAGCTGTCCGATGCCATGGACCTTCTGACCTCCCGTGAGCGGGACATTGTCATCCGGTACTATGGTTTGGGCAACGAGGAGACGGCTTCGCTTGAGACCATCGGGCAGGACATCAACCTGTCCCGTGAGCGTGTGCGTCAGATCCGCAACCAGGCTCTGAGCAAGATGCGGCAGAACGGCCATGGCGAACGTCTGGTCGACTACCTGACTTAATTCATTGCCCGACGTCTTTTAGCGGAATTTCCGTTGACAAGACGTTGGGCAATTGTTTAATTACGCCTCCCGGTGGGCGATTAGCTCAGTTTTGGTTAGAGCACTTGCTTGACAGGCAAGGGGTCACTGGTTCGAGTCCAGTATCGCCCACCACCGCTAATCTCTATTTCCCGTTGCCGCCGCCCGGCATCGGGATTTTTATTTTAAGAGCCGTATGGTACTGTGTCGCTGGATGTAGGCTCTTGGAACTATGTAGGCTTTTGGAACCGCCACCCGAGGATGGAAGAACGGCATGTCGAAAATCACCCTGACTCTGCCTGATGGAAACAACGTGATGATCGAAGAAGGCCAGGCCTACGGTGAAGCCGTCCGCCAGATTGGCGAGGGTCTGTACCGCAACGCCCTGGCGGTGACCGTCGACGGCACGCACCATCCTCTCAGTGAAGCGGCGACCCACGGCGGTTCGTTCCAGGTGATCACCCGCAATAGCGACGAAGGCCTGCAGACCCTGCGCCATTCGGTCGCACATCTGATGGCCTGGGCCGTTCAGGATTTGTTCCCCGGCGTGAAGTTCGCTTTTGGTCCCGCCATCGACTCGGGTTTCTATTACGACTTCGATCGCGGTGATCCGTTCAGTGAAGAAGAACTGGCGACCATTGAGAAACGCATGCGCGAACTTGCAAAGCAGAAGGTGCCGGTCGTGCGCGAGGTGGTCAGTCATGAGCAGGCCCGCGAAATGTTCGCCGACCAGCCGTACAAATTGGCCCAGATCGAAGACCTGACCGGCGAAGAACTTTCCATCTACCGCATGGGGGAGTTCACCGATTTCTGTGAAGGCCCGCACGTGCAGGACAGCAAGGACCTGAAGGCCTTCAAGCTGTTGAATGTTTCGGCGGCCCACTGGGTCAAGGATCACACCGCGCCCATGCTGCAACGCATATACGGCACGGCCTTCTTCAAGAAGAAGGACCTGGACGCCCATCTGGAAATGTTGGAAGAGGCCAAAAAGCGCGACCATCGTAAGCTGGGTCGCGAGCTGGACCTGTTTGGTATCCAGGAAGATGCCGGCCCCGGTTTGTCGTTCTGGTACCCGCGCGGTGATATCTTGCGTGAGCAGGTCGTCGACTATTGGAAAGACATCCACCGCAAGCGCGGCTACCGCACCGTGACCACACCACATATCAGCCAGGCAGGCTTGTGGGAGACTTCCGGCCACATGGAATTCTACCGCGACGACATGTACGTCTTCGAGCAGGACGGCAAGCCGTATGTGGTCAAGCCCATGAACTGCCCGGGGCATATCCTGATATACAAACGCAAGACCCGCGGCCACCGCGGTCTGCCGGTGCGTCTGGCCGAGTTGGGCACCGTGTACCGCGCCGAGGATTCTGGAGCCTTGCACGGCCTGATGCGCGTGCGCGGCTTCACCCAGGATGACGCCCACATTTTCTGCACCCCTGAGCAACTCGAAGACGAAGTTGGCGGCTGCATCGAATTGGTGAAAGAGATTCTGGGCACCTTCGGCTTCGACAGCTTCAAGGTCGAGTTGTCGGTGCGCGACAGTGAAGATACCAGCAAGTATGCCGGCACCGACGAAGAGTGGGAAGCCGCTGAAGCGTCGCTGGTCAAGGCCATGGACAAGCACGGCCTGGAATACACCCGTGAAGAAGGCGAAGCTGTTTTCTACGGCCCAAAAATTGATGTGAAACTGATCGATGCCATCGGGCGCACCTGGCAGGCCAGCACCATCCAGTTCGATTTCAACCTGCCCCGACGCTTTGAGGTGATGTACACCGACAGCGATGGCAAGGACAAATACGTCTACATGGTGCACCGGGCGATTCTGGGGTCGTTGGAGCGCTTCATTGGCATCCTGACCGAGCATTTTGCGGGGGACTTTCCCATGTGGCTGGCTCCCGAACAGGCCCGCGTCTTGTCTGTCAGCCGCGATCAGCACGGATATGCCCAGGAAGTGGCTGATCAACTGCAGGCCATGGGTATCCGGGCCGAGGTCGATGTGCGGGACGAAAAGATCGGTTTCAAGATCCGCGAAGCCGAGGTTTTGCGGGTGCCCTGGATGCTGGTGGTCGGAGGCCGAGAGGCCGAAGCCGGCGAAGTTTCGCTGCGCATTCGGCACAAAGGCGATCAGGGGGCGAAACCCATTGCCGTGGTGGGGCAGGAACTTCTTGACGAAGTGGCCCACAAACGCTAGATTGTGCTGATTCTTACGTTGTTTCGGGATGGGTAGACAGTCTTGGGCTGTCCCCCGAACAACGGATCCAAGCAGAGGTCCGCCCTCTCACCGTAGCTGGCCCTGGAATTCATGCAATAATTCATGCAATTCCTGGTAGCCCGGAGCGGTTTTAACCCGGTTGAACGCAAGCGATGGATTTCGCAGGCGTCTTCCTTGGCGGACCATAGTGTCCGCCGTTTTTTTTGCCGTGGACCGGGTTGGATTTTTTTACGGTTCCTTCAGGAGGTAGGGCTTATCAAGGGTAGCAAGGTGACTCGGGTCAACCGGATGATCAGGATTCCCCAGGTGATGGTCGTGGATGAGAATGGGGAGCAACTGGGTGTCCTCAATACGCTCGAAGCAATCGCCATCGCCGAAGACAGGGGTTTGGATCTGGTAGAAGTGGCTCCCACCGCCCGTCCGCCCGTATGCAAGATCATGGACTATGGCCGGTTCAAGTACGAACAGGCCAAGAAGGCGAAGAAGGCCAAGGCGGCTTCGCACACGGTCAAGGTCAAGACGATCCAGTTTCGTCCCAAGACCGATGACCACGATTACCAGTTCAAGAAGAAGCACATCATTACGTTTCTTGAGCAGGGCAACAAGGTCAAGATTCAGATGCGGTTCCGCGGACGCGAGATCACGCACATGGATCTGGCCATGGAATTTTTGAGCCACCTGGTGCAGGAACTGGAGGAGTATGGATCTCCGGAGTCCCGGCCCCAGCGTGAAGGGCGTTTGATCACTTTTGTAGTGGCGCCGAACAAGGCGAAGTAATCCGTCCCAATGGACCATCTGGTCCGCGTGGGCATGTTCAAGAGAGGCAGTAATAATGGGCAAGGGCAACAAAATGAAGACCAACCGCGCGGCGGCCAAGCGATTCAAGCTGACCGCCAGCGGGAAAGTCAAACGGAACAAGGCCTTCCACGGTCATCTTTTCACCGCGAAGAGTCCCAAGCGGCTGCGCAGTTTGCGGCAAGCATCACTCGTTGCCAAGAGCGACGAGCGGCGTGCCAAGCGCATGCTGGGTTGCGGTTAAGAGATTCCGGAAACTGAAGACTGCTCCGGTGGCCCGGATTTGAAA
>DAOVTU010000465.1 GCA_030632925.1 Candidatus Krumholzibacteriia bacterium
ACATGGTTTTCACCATCACCTTTACCCTGGGCAATCCGTTGATGAACGTCATTGACCAAGGCGTGGTCTGGTTGTCGGGTGCGCTGCTGGATGCCTGGCCCACGGGCACCGCCACCCATCTGAAGTCATTGCTGGTCGACGGCATCATCGGTGGCGTCGGTGGCGTGATTGTTTTCCTGCCAAACATCGTGCTGCTGTTCATGGCCATCGCCATTCTCGAAGGCACCGGCTACATGGCCCGTGCCGCCTTCGTCATGGACCGCTTCATGTCCAAGGTCGGGTTGCACGGCAAAAGTTTCATTCCACTGCTGATCGGTTTTGGCTGCACGGTGCCCGCCATCATGGCCACGCGTACCCTGGAAACCCGCCGCGACCGCCTGATTACCATGATGGTGCTGCCGTTGATGAGTTGCGGCGCCCGCCTGCCTATTTATGCCCTGATGATCCCGGCCTTTTTCGCGCCCAAATGGCAGGGTCCGATGCTGTGGTTGATCTACGTGATGGGCATTTTGCTGGCCCTCGGCGGGGCTATGTTCCTGCGTGCGACCCTATTCAAGGGCGAAACCACGCCCTTCCTGATGGAGTTGCCGCCCTACCGCATGCCAACGGCCGGCAGCCTACTGGTCCAGATGTGGACCCGCGCCTGGCTATACGTGAAAAAGGCGGGCACGGTCATTTTGGGTGCGGCGATCATCCTTTGGTTCCTGACCTACTATCCCAAGCCGCCCGCGGATTATTTGCCGCCGGCTGATTTTGACCAGACCAGTGTGGCGGCAGTCGTGCCCTTCAGCCAGATCGTTGATCCGGACGAAAAGCAGGCCGCCGAATTGTCCTACTCGGTGGCCGGTCGTGTGGGCCGTCTCCTCGAACCGGCTATCCGGCCCCTCGGTTTTGATTGGCGCATCGGCACCGCCCTGGTGGGCGCCGTGGCAGCCAAGGAAGTGTTCGTCGCCCAGATGGGCATCGTCTTTGCGGTCGGCGAGGCTGACGAAACCAGTGATCATTTGCGCCGGAGATTGCGCGAGCGCTACTCGCCATTGGTGGGCCTGTGCATTATGCTTTTTGCCCTGATCTCGACACCGTGCATCGCCACTTTTGCCATCACCCGACAGGAATCCGGTTCGGTGAAGTGGGCCCTGGCCCAAACCTTTGGCCTGACGGCGTTGGCTTGGATCATCACGTTCATCATCTACCAGGGCGGTACCATGTTGAGTTGGGGGGTGGCATGATGAGCATCGGACTCGAAACCATCATCATCGGTGTTCTGGTATTGTCCGCCCTCATTTGGGCCGGAAGAGCGGCCTACCGGTCGGTCAAACAAACCGGTGGTTGCTCGTCCTGCGCTTCATCCGGTGAGTGCCCACTGGTCAATAATCCAGACGCCTTGGCCGAGTTGACCCGCCAGGGCCAGGCGACACCGCTGGAATCCTGCCACCCGGAGACCGCCTCCTGCACCGAACTCCTTGAGTCCCTTGAGGAAAAGAAGTCCATCTGACCCTGAATTCCGCTTTAGTATCTTCTGGAAATGCCGATCAACTACCCATCGCAACAGGTGTTTGAGGTGGGGATTGGGAGATCCCCTTGAACTGTGGTGCAATTGGGATAAGCGGGGAACTGCGTTTTGGACAACGACCTGTATCAGGAAGTCTTTGCCGGCGCTAAAGATGGCATCTTTGTCATCGAAGGGCGTGACGGGCAAGTGGCGGCGGCCAACCCGGCAGCGGCCCGCATGCTGGGCTATGCCACCGACGTCCTGGTGGGCAAGCACGTCATGGACCTGTTTCCGGGCAACGAGCGCTCGACCATGGTCGACACCCTCGATGAGATCTGGAACAACGACGGCACCGAGCGTTTGGCGTGCCGGCTGATGAAGTCCGAAGGCGATGAATTGACCGTCAGTCTGTCGGCCCACGTCGTGATTCAGCAGGACAAGGCCTACCTCGTGATCTTCGCCAGCGAGCCCACCAACTTTGCCGCCGAACAATCCCGCTTTGCCGCCATGTCCCGCAGCCGTTTTGTGGCCAACCTGACCCACGAACTGCGCACGCCGCTCAATGCCTTGATCGGCATGTCCGACCTGTTGGTCGACATGAACCTGGAAGAAGAACCCCGCGACGCGGCGATGATGGTGGCCGACAGCGCCAAAGGCCTGTTGGGCCTGGTCAACGACGTGCTCGACTTCGCCAAGATCGAAGCGGGCAAGATGGAAATGCGGCACCGCCCCTTCCAGCTCGAAAAAACCCTCGAGGGATTGAGCAACACCTTTGCCCTGCAAGTCAGCGGCAAAAACCTGCTCTACTCCCTGAAGCTCGACGAGAAAATCCCGGAGACACTGGTGGGCGACGAAGGCCGCTTACGACAGATCCTGGTCAACCTCGTGGGCAACGCGCTGAAGTTCACCGACCACGGTGGCGTGACGCTGGAAGTACAGCAGGAAGAGGCGGCCGACAAACGTGTGAAGCTGCGGTTCAGTGTCATCGACACCGGTTGTGGCATTGCTGACGAAGAACGCTCTCATCTGTTCGAGGCCTTCACCCAGGTGGGCGAATCGGACTCACAGACGTTCGCCGGCACCGGGCTGGGCCTGACCATCAGCCGCCAACTGGTGGAAATGATGGGCGGCACCCTCGGCCTGACGAGCCAGATAGGTCACGGCTCGACCTTCTGGTTTTCGCTGCCGTTTGACACTGAAGAAGTCGTTGAGACCGCGCCATCGCCGAAACAGGTGGCGGTGGCCGTCCAGGCCGCCCAGGCCGTCGCCGGCCTGCAGAAAAGCGCTCTCCACAACGAGCACCGGCAGTTGCATGTGCTGATCGCCGAAGACAACAAAGTGAACCAGACGGTGGCCTTGGGCATGATGCGCAAATTGGGTTACACCGGTGTGGCGGCCGACAACGGCGAACACGCCCTGGAATTGCTGTTGGCCGAAGATTTTGACATGGTCTTCATGGACCTGCAGATGCCCAAACTGGGCGGATTGGCCACGACCCTAAAAATTCGCGCGGGCGAGGCCAAGCGCCACAACCGGGACATTCCCATTGTGGCGATGACGGGCAACGCCTCGCGCCAGGACCGCCAGGATTGCCTGGACGCAGGCATGAACGGCTACCTCACCAAGCCCATCAGCAGCGAACGCATTCTCGAAGCGGTCAACAACATCGGCTCGTCAGCCGACCAAAGCGCCAGCCGCGGCGCGCCGTTCAGCATGGAGGGGCTCATCGAACAGATGAATGGCGATGTGGAATTGGCCGAAGAAATTCTGGAAATTTTCTGCGAGGATACCGAAGAACGCCTGCAGCGCATGGCCGCCGCGGTGACGAACTACAACTTCGAGGCCATCAGCCACGAAGCCCAGGCCCTTGAAGGTGGCGCCTTGAATGTGCGGGCCGAAATTCTGGTGCATCTGGCCCGCGAGTTGCGCCGGGCGGCAGCCCACCAGGAACAGGAACACGCAGCTGTGTTGATCGATGAGATGATCATGGAACTGGCGGCCACGTTGCAAAGCACCTGACCGCCAGCCTCCAACGTCTTGTTCACCCGTCCGGACTAGAATCCGGGCGGGTTCTTTTTGTGCCACGCCGTCGCCTGTTCGTAAGTCCGGGCCACCGCCATGACCGTGGCTTCGTCATACAGCTTGCC
>DAOVTU010000675.1 GCA_030632925.1 Candidatus Krumholzibacteriia bacterium
AGCGTCGAACAAGGGGTTGGCGGCGATCGTATAGAACATTTCGGGCGCACTGACCAGAGCACCACCGGAGCGCACAGAAACGATGTCCACCACCACGGAGTCGCCGGGATCGTTGCGCAAATCTCCGGCCGGAGAAATATTTCGCGCCATGTCGAAGCGCACATGCATCGAGCCCAAATCGCTCAGGTCGATCACATCGACTTCCGGGAAGTTGTCCTGGGCGAGGTCCACTTCGCGGGCTGTCACCGCTGGGCCAACCTGGGAGAAAATTTTCACGGCCACGTTGTCGAAGTACGGTGCTGGATGACCGTCATTTCCATTCCAACCCCAGAACCAGCCAAGTTCGTAGACACCCAACCGCACCTGTATCTCATCCCGGCCTGGATTCATCAAACCGGTCACATTGTGGAAGGGCCGCAAGTAGGTCGGATAGCCGTAGTACACGAAATTGTGGTTCACGAAAGGTTGGTCTCCAAGCGACTGGACCCCATGGCCAGCCGAGCCGTCGGTGTCGGCCGAACGCACGCTCCAGGTGGTGAACATGCCGACCGCGTCGGCCCCCAGTTGCTCGTGCCGGTAGAGATCGTAACTCAGGGTGATGCCGTCGCGCGTGGCGTCCGGCCAGGTCATCACCGGAGATTCGACAACATTGTGGAGGTGGGAATCCGGTCCGGCCAAACCGCCGGCCGTATTGACAATATAGCCGCCAGGGCCGTAGCACCAGTTGATGCACGTGGTGCCGCCCGTGCCCACCACAACCTGGCCATCGTCGATAAAGGCCACACACTGAGTGTAGTTGGTGTTGCAGTTGTCCAATTCTTCCAACGCAGACCAAAGGTTTGCGAAATTGCCCACACCGTTGGGAAACGTGACGACCCAATCACCAAAAGTGCCGTCCTGAAAATCCGTGAAGCTGACCATGTCGGCCTGGCCGGCTTGTCGGGTGGTCACACTGATGTCGTCGATTTGCGCCGCGCCTGCCGAGGGCCACAAACAATCTTCGTCTGACCAACCGTCATCCGACTGAAAGCGAAACCACAGGGCGACATCTGTGCCGCCGAGCAGTTCAGCGGGCAGAAAGGTCACGACATGGCTTGTCGATTCAGCGCCGTTGCCATCCCAGACCTGCAGGTCGGTAAAAGTGCGGCCGGCAGGGTCGGAGATGCTCAGGCGCAAAAAGTCATAACCGGGTTCGGTGTCGTATTGCAGCACAGAGGTCACGGTGACTTCGGCAGGGGCTGCCGGATCGGCCACCGTCGCTCGAAAAACAAGCATGTCGTACCAGTTGTTGCCGTAGCCACCGGTTGCATCGCCGCCGCCCATGCATCCGGCCAGGCCGAGATCCCCACACCAGGCGGCAAGGTCACCCGCAGTTGCCTGGTTAAAATCGCTGACTTGCCAATGGGAGATAGTCGGCTGGGTGAGATCCTCGCTGACCCAACCATTCCAGCCGGAATCAAAGTCGCCTGCATAGGGCGCACCCGAGCCCGATCGTCCCATCAGGTTGATCGTATCGCCCGTCGCAGGAAGCGCCGCAGCATCGCCACCGTTGATGACCAGATTGTCTCGACTGAGAAGGGGGCGCTCGGCTGCCAACATGGTTGTGGGCAGGAGCAGGCAGATGATCGCCAGGCAGGTCAGGGCACGGGTGGTCATAGTGAGATCCCTTTGGGCTGTTTGACATATCAGCTGGTACGAAGATCAGACGGCGTCAAATCATGAGAGCGGCTGTTTCAAACAGCCACCCTCCAACCGTACCCTGATCCTACCACACTTCCGTCAATTCCCAAGGCCCCTACTTGGCCAGCACCATCTTGCTGGTCAGCACACCTGCCGGACCGTCCATCCGCACAAAGTACACGCCCGCCGCAGCGGCCCGTCCGGCCTGATCCCGTCCATCCCAGTTGACACTGTGTCGCCCGGCGTTGACAACGCCGTCAATCAGCACCCGAACATGACGCCCACGCACGTCGTAAACCGACAGTTGCACCTGACCGTCACGGGGCAAATCGTAGGAAATCTTCGTCTGAGGATTGAAAGGATTGGGCGCGATGCCCGTGATGGCCATGCTGCGCGGCAGATCCGAATCCCCCACGCCACTGACCACGCCGCCGGTGGCAAAAACACGCTCGCTGTAGCCACCGCTATAGCCATCACTGTCGATGGCCGCGACCAGGTAGTACCAGTCACCCACGGGTGGCGTGTCGTCAAATGTGGCACCGGGATGCGGCACACTGAAAACAGCCTTGGCCGCCGAAGGACGGAAGATCGCCGCGGTGTCGCGGTACACGACATAGTGGGAAATTGTCGGTTCCACAGCCGCCTGCCAGGTCACGCGAACATCGCCGCCACCCATATCCGTCAGCGCAGCGCCAGCAACCGCGGCCGGGGCCACAAAGGTCGCCGCCGGTCCGCCTTTCAAGCCGACATCAGCACAGGTCCCATCCGGATCCAGACAACCAGGATCCTCTGCCCCGCCATCCACATTGGGAGAATACTGCCCCAGGCCAAAATCGCCCGCCGCCGCGTCCACA
>DAOVTU010000491.1 GCA_030632925.1 Candidatus Krumholzibacteriia bacterium
CGACCGCGCCCGTGAAGTGGCCACCGAAGCCTGCACCATCCGGACCGGCACCGAAGCGCTCGACAGCCTGGACGCCATCATCGGCGCGGTGGATGCCGTCAGTGTCGTGGTGCCCAACATCCACCACTTCGATGTGGCCCGCCCTTTGCTCGACGCCGGCATCCACGTTATGCTCGAAAAGCCGCTCACCAATACCCTCGCCCAGGCCGATGAACTGATCGCCCTGGCCGCCGAACGCGATGTCGTCTTGCAGGCCGGGCACCTCGAGCGTTTCAACCCGGCGGTTTCATTCCTCTTTGACCGCGTCACTGCACCGCTGTTCATCGAGGCCCACCGCCTCGGCGGTTTCAAAAACCGCGCCACCGACGTCGACGTCGTCCTGGACCTGATGATCCACGACATCGACATCCTGCTCACACTGGTCAAGTCGCCGGTGGTCGAAATCCGCGCCGCGGGCTATCGCGTGCTCACGCCCAACATCGACATCGCCAACGCGCGCCTGGAATTTGCCAGCGGCTGCGTGGCAAACCTGACCGCCAGCCGAGTCTCGTTGAAGGACATGCGGAAAATCCGGGTCTTTGAAGACGGCGCCTACCTGTCGGCCGACTGCGCCACCCGCGACAACGTCATGGTGGCCTGCGACCCCGATGTCGGCTTCACGCCCGACACCCGGCCGGAACTGCTCAACCATGGCCCTACTGATAATTTGAAAGAGGAATTGTTGGCTTTTGTGAGAGCTGTACGCGGTGATGCACCCGTGCCCGTCACTGGGCAGGAAGGGCGCGACGCCCTGGCCATCGCCATCGAGATCAATGACGCCATCAAGGCGGCGGGGTTAAAACGGGGAATGCCGGGCTTGGATTAAGCCAATCCGGATTAAGCCAATCCGGCCAGCACGGCCTTGGCCTGCACTTTGTCCTTCTCCAACTGCTGCACCAGATCATCAGCGCCCGCAAACTTGCGCTCGCCCCGCAACCGCTGGATCCAATCCACCTTCACGTTGCGTCCGCGCAGATCCCCATCAAAACCAAATATATTGGCCTCGATGCGCCGCTGCGGCAAGCCGTCACCATGGAAGGTCGGCACATAGCCGAAGTTCAGCATGCCGTCGAACACGGCCCAGTCAGCGGTCGCTGCGCTCAGCAGATCACCATTCATGTCCACCTCGGGCAGCGATTCATTCACGCGCCGCAGCACACCCCTCTGCACACCACTGGTGCCGTTGAGCACCACGTCGCCCGGCACCTGCACCCGCACCGCATACACACCGCTCTCGGGCAGCAGTTTCATCTCGTCCAGGGGCATGATATTCGCTGTCGGGTAACCAATTTCCCGGCCCCGCCGGTCACCAGGAGTCACTTCGCCCCACAGGGCATACGGCCGCCCCAACATGGCCGTCGCCTCGGGCATGTTGCCAGCCAGCACCAACCGCCGGATGGCAGAACTGCTGATCACATCTTCTTTTTCGCGCACCGCCTGCAGCACTTCCATGCTGTAGCCCAACTCCTGCCCCATGGCTGCCAGCGTCTCGGCCGTGCCGCCGCGGCTCGCGCCCAGATGCACATCATGGCCTGCCACCAGATGTTTCATTCCCAAATAACCGACCAGGAATTTTTCCACGAACTCGCGATAGGTCAGGCGCGACAGGGCCGGACAAAAATCCGCCGCCACGATGACCTTGCAACCCGACTCGTGCAGCACGCTCAGTTTTTCGCGCCAGGTCGTCAGCAAAAACGGCTCAGGGTCCGGTTCCAAAACCAGTCGCGGATGCTGCATGAAGGTGAATACCGCACCGGAGGCCAGATCGCGCTCGCTGCGGGCCTGTTGCACGCTGCGGATCAGTTCCATGTGGCCCCGGTGCAAGCCGTCAAAACTGCCCAGCGTCAGCGCACTGGATTCCAGGTGCGGCCCACGGTGGCCAATGTGCCCATCGATGAGATCGGCGATATATTCGGCTGTCAGTCGGATCAATCGCACATCTTCTCCTAATCCTGACGCGGAATCCCCACGGCAATGCGTGGTTCTCCGGTTTCTGTATCCATTCGGCCCACGGCCACCAGAGCGCCAGCCTCGTCAACCATCCGGAACAACGGTTCGGTGCCCGCCTTGCCCATGGCCACCGGTTCGCCATCCAGGCGTTCGGTCCACGAGGGGTCAGGTTGGTGGCCCATCCGGATACTCGCCGCTTCTTCACTGGTCACGACCAGCAACGGTGCCTGCGGCAGGGCCGCGGTCAGGGGCATCATGTTTTTCACGATATCTTGGCCACTGATGGTCATCACATCGGCAATGGCATCGGCCACATCGAAGGGCCCCACATCCAGGCGGCGCAGTTGCGCAATGTGCCCCACGCTGTCCACCGCCGCGGCCACATCCCGGGCCAATGACCGGATGTACGTGCCGCTTGAACAACCCACAATCAGGTCCACTTCGGACTCCGCCCCTGCCAGACGATCGGCCGTCAGTTCGAGCCGATTGATCGTCACCGGACGCGCATCGGGTTCTGCCACATCCTTGCCCGCGCGGACAAGTTTGTAAAGGGGCTGGCCGTCTTTCTTCAAGGCACTGATCACCGGTGGCACTTGGCTGATCGGCCCGCGGAAATTTTCCAGGGCGGCTTCCAAGGCTTCAATATCCGTCGGCACCGGAGCCGTGGCCACCACTTCGCCGTCGGCATCGAGGCTGTCGGTGGCCGTGCCGAAGCGTACGGTCGCAGCGTAGGTCTTGTCCATGCCCAACAGGAAATTCGAGAGACGCGAGCCCTTGCCCACCAAGACCACCAGCAGGCCAGTGGCCAACGGGTCCAGGGTGCCGGCGTGGCCGCACTTGACCCGGGGGGGCTTGGGGCCGCCCTTGATTCGTTTGGGAAGGAGTTCAGGGAAAGCCCGCACCAGAGCCTTGCGCACCGCATTGACCACCGTGAATGAGGTCACACCGGCCGGCTTGTCCACCAGCAGTACGCCGCCGGCTGGATCGCAGGTCAGCCCAGTCCTCTCAGGTCCAGCACCTTCAGGTCCAGTGCCCTCGGGCCCGGTCATGCGTTCCGGGCCGCCATCAAGTCGCCGACCAATCCGGCCACCACTTCTTCCAATTCGCCTTCGATGGTGCAACCAGCCGCGGCCTTGTGGCCACCACCGCCATGGCGCGCGGCAATCACCTGCACGTCGCCATCGCCCTGCACACGCAGCGAAGCCCGCCACACGTTCTCATCCAATTGTTTCAGAAAGGCCACGAAACGCACGCCATCAACAGCGGTGGCGAGGTTCACGAAGCCCTCGGTATCGGCCATGTCGGCGCCTGTTTCTTCGAGCATGGCATGGGTCGCGTGGGCGATGAGAATCTCGCCGTCCCCGTGGTAGTCAAACGTGCCGAGCACGTGCTGCAGCATGGCCACGCCCTGCCTGCGGTGGCGGTGCAGGGTCTGGGCCGCTACAGCTGCCGTGTCGACGC
>DAOVTU010000137.1 GCA_030632925.1 Candidatus Krumholzibacteriia bacterium
CTGGAGTCGGCCATGGAAGAGGTGCTGCGGGGCGCACCGGGCATGAAATTGTCCGAAGTCAATGCCTCAGGGCGCGTGGTGGGGCGTGAACCGGTGTGGCTGAGCGAAGTCGAATCCGGTGAGGACATCACGCTGTCTATTTCCCTGCATCTGCAACAGGTGATGGCCGCAGCCATTGGCAACCGCACCGCCTGCGGTGTGGCGATCTCCATCGAGACCGGCGACGTGCTGGCCGCCTTCAGCAATCCCTCTTTTGATCCCAACCTGATGACCGTCTCGATCAGTTCCGAACAGTGGAGCAAGTTGGTGAATGATCCTGCCAAACCGTTTTTTAATCGGGTGGTGCAGGCGACCTACCCGCCGGCCTCGTTGTACAAGCCGGTCACGAGCCTGGCAGCTTTGAGCAATCAACTGGTGGGCCGCGAAAGTGTGCTGGAGCCGTGTCTGGGTGGTTGGGAGTTTGGCAACCGTTACTTCCGCTGTTGGAAGCACAGTGGCCACGGCGAAGTGAGCCACACTGAAGCCATTGTGCAGAGTTGCGATACGTTCTATTACCAATTGGCCCTGCGGTTGGAAATCGATCAGATGGCCGCTGCTGCCCGCAGCTTTGGCCTGGGCCGCACCTGCACCCGGCTGTTCAGCGACGAGGCGGCTGGTAACGTGCCGGACAGCGCCTGGTATGACCGCCGATTTGGCCCCGGCAAGTGGACGCGGGGTGTCTTGCTGAACAATGCCATCGGGCAGGGTGAGTTGTTGGTGACGCCGATCCAGATGGCTGTCCTGGTTGGACGCTTGGCTTCCTCGGGCCGAATGCCGGATCCGGAGTTTGTTTTGAATCCGCCCCAGCTCACGGCCCTACCTGAGCCTTTGGGTTTTGCGGAAACCGATCTGAGTTTTGTCCGCGCCGCCCTCGTGGCAACGGTGGACAGGGGCACGGGTAAAGCGGCACGTCTCGACGGTGTCACGGTGGCCGGCAAGACTGGCACAGCCCAGAACCCCCATGGAGAGGACCACGCCTGGTTCATGTGTTATGCACCAGCCGAAAGCCCCGAAGTGGCCATGGTCGTGATTGTGGAAAATGCCGGCAACGGGAGCACCGAGGCCGCCCCGGTGGCGGGCCAGTGGCTGAAAGCGTACTTCATCGAAACGGGACTGTTGGTTTTGCCGGAAACTGATGAGGAAGGGGAGGGCTCGTGAACTTGTTCGGCCTGCTTTTTCCTTCGGGTGACCGGAGCATGTTCATGGCCTGGTTCCTGCTGTGCCTCGGCAGTCTGGCGGTGCTCTGGTCGGTGACCGAACCCATCAGTGGCCCCTACGAACAATTGGATCCGGGCGTGGCCAAGGCGGTCTTCATCAAGCAGGCCCTGTGGATGATGATCAGCTACGTCGGTCTGCTGATGGCTGCCCGGGTGCCTCTGCGATATCTGGACAATGTGGCAGTCCCGCTCTATCTGTTTTCGATCCTGCTGCTTCTGATGATCCTGGTGATCGGAGTGCGCATTGGTGGTGCCCAGCGCTGGCTGGCTCTCGGGCCCCTGCGATTGCAGCCTTCGGAGTTGGCCAAGGTCACTTTCATCATCATGACGGCCAGTGTATTGGCGCGGTCCAAGGACAACGGCGCCCGCTTTGCGACTTCCCTGCTGTCTTTGGGCGTGATGGTATTGCCGACGGTGCTGATCCTCAGGGAACCGGATCTGGGCACCAGCCTGGTCTTTGTCGCGGTGTGGGTGGGGATGATTTTCTGGTACGGAATTCCGGGCATCATCCTGCTGGGGGCCGGCAGTGCGGCGATCAGTGCGGTGATCATGTTCTATTCCGAATCGGTGGCCCAACAGGCCTGGCCCTGGGGCGGTTACATCCTGCTGCTGGTGGGGATCCTGTATCTGGTGCGCTGGAACATCGTGGCCAAGGTGATTTTGCTGGGCCTGAACGTGGCTACGGGCATTGGTATTCCCTTTTTCTGGGACAAACTGAAGGGCTATCAGCAGGAGCGCATCCTGACCTTTTTTGATCCCACCCGAGATGCCTTCGGCAGTGGCTACCAGGCGATCCAGTCCAAGGTGGCCATCGGGTCGGGCGGATTGTTCGGCACGCACTACTTGCAAGGGACCCAAAAGGGCTTGGCCTTCCTGCCCGAAAGGCACACCGATTTTATTTTTTCGGTCGTGGGCGAGGAACTCGGTTTCTTTGGAACCGTTGTACTGCTGGGGCTGTTCCTGGTGATCATCATGCGGGGACTGAACGTGGCGGCGGTGGCGCGGCAGCCTTTTCAGCGCTTTCTGGCCATTGGCATTGTCACGTACTTTGTTTTCCATGTGGTGGTCAACGTGGCCATCACCACGGGGCTTTTGCCGGTGACCGGATTGCCCCTGCCGCTGATCAGCTATGGCGGCTCGAACCTGCTGATCAGTTCGGTGCTGCTCGGATTGCTCCTGAACGTGAGCTCACGCACATTTGACGATTGACCCGATCTCGCCTGCGCGGATCCCTGGAGAAGGTTTATGTATCCCGAGATATTCGGTTTCATCAAGAGTTACGGCTTAATGCTGGCGCTCAGTTTTGCCATCGGTCTGTGGTTGAGCATCAGGCGCGGTCGCGTGCATGGGGTGACCTCCGAGCAGGTGACTGACATGGTCTTCGGCATGCTGATTTCGGGCATTGTCGGAGTGCGGTTGTTTTTCGTGCTGACTCATTGGGGTGATTTTCATCCCTGGTACAAGGCGTTTTACATCTGGGACGGCGGGCTGACTTTGTATGGCGGTATCCTGGCCTCGACCACGATGGTGTATGTGCTGGCCCGGCGCCGCGGCATTCCTTTTTTGGTGATGGCCGACATTTTTGCCCCGGTCGTGCTGATGGGCGTGGGCTTCAGCCGCATCGGTTGTTTTTTGGCGGGCTGCTGTTTCGGACACCCCAGCGACGTGGTTTGTGCGGTGACCTTTCCGATTGGTGCCCCGGCCAGCCTGCAGTTCGGCCACGTGGCGGTGCACCCGTCGCAGCTGTACGCCTCGGCGGCCGGCTTCCTGTTTTTTGGGCTGCTGCTGATCCTGGAAAAAGTCTGGTACTACCGTGGAGCCACTTTCGGACGCTTCCTGCTGCTGTATGGCGTCAGCCGTTTCGCGGTGGATTTCTCCCGCTACTACGAACCCGAACAATTGATGGCCTTGGGTTGGAGCAACAACCAATGGATCAGCATGGGCCTGATGTTTGCGGGCCTGATCGTGATGCTGACGGTGGGCAATTTTTCTCGTCCTCAGGAGGAAGCTCATGTTTGACATCCTGGAATTGGACGCCGATGGCTGGCGTCGTGGCGGCGAACCCTGGGCACCGACCCGGCCGTTCTACGCCGTGCTGGGTGATCCTATTGCCCACAGCCTCTCGCCGGCCATGCACAACGCAGCCCTCATGGAGCGGGAAATAGACGCCGAGTATCATCCTGTGCGCATCCAGGCCAGTCAACTGCGGCGGCTGAAGGATGGGCCGGAGGGTGAGCACCTCATTGGATTCAACGTGACTGCGCCTCACAAGAAAGCGGTGGCAGCCTTGTGCGACGGCCGCACAGATCAAGCGCGGGATCTGGGCGCGGTCAATACGGTGAAACTGGAAGATGGAAAATGGCTGGGCCACAATACTGACAGCGGCGGCATTTTGACTGTGGTCTCACAGACCTGGCGGGATGAAGAGCGCCCGGAGCGTGTGGTGGTGCTGGGGGCCGGTGGTTCCGGACGCGCGGCCATCGATGCGATGTTGCGTTGGGGAGTGCCGAAGCTGGAGATCCGCAACCGTTCCGCAGCCGGCCAGAAGGCCGTGCGCAGCTGGCTGAAGGGCCGCGAGACCGAAACCGACATCGTGATCACGGGGCTGGAGGCTGTGGACGAGCCGCCCCTGACCGAATCCTCCCTGTGGATCAGTTGCCTGGCTGGCGGCGTGCCCTGTGCTCCGCACCTGCCCATTGCGGCGGGTGAGCGTCAGGCCGTGTTGCTGGACCTGCGGTACGGAGACCAACGGCCGGCCGAAGATGCGCCGCTGGGTTTTGAATTCCTCGACGGCCTGCCTGTGCTTTTGATGCAGGGCGGCCTCAGCTTTGCCTGGTGGTGCGGACCGCCGGTGCCCTGGCCGGTCATGCGCGACGCCCTGGCCTGATCCTCCTCCCGGAGATCGAGATTCCGATGAAAAAAACCAGATTTCCCGGTGCTGCCTGGCGCGCACCGGGAAACATTGTTCGCCGGAGCCTGCGCAGCCTGTTGGAACTGGTCTATCCGGAACACTGCGCCCTGTGCGGGGCTGGACGGGACGAACGCCCGTGGTGTGAGGCAGGAGCACGCATAGCCGGATTGACCTGGTACGACGAACCGCATCTCTGTGCCGAGTGCGCGACGGATCTGGAGCCAGCTGTGGTGCAGGGTGCGTTGCCGCAATCCGGCGTGCCCGTATTTGCCGGTCGTCCGACGGGCCCGGAGTTGGTGACGGTGCTCAGTCAGTGGAAGTACCACGGCGTGCGCGGCCTGGCCTGGCCCCTGGTGCCATTAATCAAGGCAGCCGTCAGCGCGGCAGTGACGCAGTGCGGACCGGTGAATCTGTTGGTGCCCGTGGCCCTGTATGGGCGCCGGCAACGGCAGAGAGGCTTCAACCAGGCGGCGGTCCTGGCCCAATTGGGCAGCGCGGAGGCTGGAGGTCGGGTGCGAGTGGATCTGCTCCGGCGCACACGCTCAACCGGTCAACAAGCCAAGCTGAATACCGAAGAGGCCCGGTTGGCCAATGTGGCGGGGGCTTTTGCAGCGCGATCGGGCCCGGAGCCCGGGCGGGGGCGAAGGGTGGGAGTCGTGGATGATCTGGTGACCGGCGGTACGACCTGCGAGGCGGCTGTTTCAGCTCTCAGGGCCCGGGGATGGGATGTCTGCTGGGTCGTGGCGGCGGGCCTGGCCGGGGGCCAAACGCTGGATATTCCCGAAAGCGGGGCCAAATCGGACAGGCAAGTTGACACTGCCCCGGTGGAATTTTAGCATGGGGTCACGAGATTATTCAGGCAGCCGGCAAAAGTCGGCCAACAGGTGGTGAAACATGGCGAAGAAGCAGGGTCTTTCGACACTCGAACCGCGCGGCCAAAAGGTCCTGATGCGGGTGGATTTCAATGTACCGCTGGATGGGGAGCGGAATATCACCGATGACACCCGCATCGTGGCGGCATTGCCATCAATCCGGCATATCCTTGAGGGCGGTGGTGCGCTCATCCTGATGAGCCATCTTGGGCGACCCAAAGGACAGATTGATCCGGCGGCTTCGTTGCGTCCGGTGGCCGATCGGTTGGCCGACCTTGTCGATGGGCCGGTCAAATTTGCCACCGACACCGTGGGCCCCGATGCGCGGGCCAAGGCGGCCGGGTTGCAACCCGGTGAGATTTTGTTGCTGGAAAACCTGCGCTTCAACGCGGGCGAGACCGCCAACGATCCGGTTTTTGCCGAGGCACTTTCAACTCTGGCGGACACCTATGTGAACGATGCTTTTGGTGCCGCGCACAGAGCCCACGCTTCGACCGCCGGCGTGACAAAATATTTTGAAGCCTGCCGGGCGGGTTTTTTGATGGAAAAGGAATTGAAATTTTTAGGTTCTTTGATGGCGAACCCGGAGCGTCCTTTTGTCGCGGTGTTGGGTGGCGCGAAGGTCGACTCGAAGGTCGACGTGATTCTGAACCTGTTGGGCAAGGTCGACACGTTGTTGGTCGGCGGCGGCATGATCTTCACCTTCTTCAAGGCTGCCGGATTGAATATCGGCAAGAGCCTGCTCGATGAACCGAGTCTTGAAATTGCGCAGGAGATTTCAGTTCGCGCCAAGGAAAGTTCGACCCGTTTGGTCCTGCCCGAAGACGTCGTGGTGGCAGCCGAGTTCAGCGACAAATCCGACAAGCGAGAATGCCTGGTGACGGACATTCCCGACGGCTGGATGGGGTTGGATATTGGGCCCCGCACACAGGCCACTTATGTCGACATTCTGGGTGGTGCGAAGTCACTCTTTTGGAACGGTCCGATGGGTGTCTTCGAATTGCCGTCCTTCGCAGCCGGGACCCAGAGGGTGGGGGAAGCCATTGCGGCGGCCACAGACGCCGGGGCGACCAGTGTTGTCGGTGGTGGGGACAGCGTCGCGGCCATCAACCAGATGGGGTTGGCCGAGCGAATCAGCCACATCAGCACTGGTGGCGGTGCTTCTTTGGAGTTCATGGCAGATCGCGAACTGCCTGGAATTGCTGCACTTAGCGATATTTGAGCAGGAATTTTCCCAGGGAAAGTTCCGCGTGGTTTGACAGGACATGGGGCGGGTGTTAATTTACCCGTCCCTTGCCGGGCCGCGATACATTGGTCCGGCTGTATCTCTATGACATCGACTGCTTTGGGAGCCAATAGGCATGTTGCACACTTTGCTGCTGATCGTTCACATCATGATTTGCCTGGTTTTGTCGGTTGTCGTCCTGCTGCAATCGAGCAAGGGTGGCGGCCTCGCGGGTGCATTTGGTGGCGCCGGTGGAGCCCCTCAGCAGATGCTGGGATCACGTGGCATGACCACCCTGCTGCATAAGATTACGATCTATTGCGCGGTTGGTTTTTTCGTCACCAGTTTCATGCTTTTCATGACCGATGATTCCGGTCAGGTGAGCAGCGGTCGCAGCATCGTCGGCGATGCGGCTCAGAAGGGTGAACTGACTGTTCCTCTGACGGAAAATCCTCTCACGGTTCCGGCCGAAGCTCCTGCTGGTGACGCCGCCGAAGGTGGCGCCGAGGACAACGGCGGCAACTAGGATACTCGAGCTCAAGCTCGTGTGCCCGGGTGGTGGAACTGGTAGACACGCTATCTTGAGGGGGTAGTGACCACAAATCGTGCGGGTTCGAATCCCGCCCCGGGCACCACAAAATAAAGAGACTGTCTGCGGACAGTCTCTTTTTTTTATTGACACTTTTTTTAAACGGCCGAAATAATGTGTGACTTCGGATGGCAGCCTGACGCCTGAAGAAGATTCGTAGTGATACCCGAGACAGGAGGTCTTGCCAAATCCCAAGGGTGCGGGATCTGGTGGACGCAGGAAATCTCAACAAGTGAGGTCCGGTAATGGAGGAGAGAGAAGCCTTGGTGGCCGCTGGCGCGACCAAGAAAAAGGCGACCAAGAAAAAGGCTGCCAAAAAGAAGGCGACCAAGAAAAAGGTCGCTAAGAAAAA
>DAOVTU010000437.1 GCA_030632925.1 Candidatus Krumholzibacteriia bacterium
ATCCAGCCGCGATGGATCCACTTCGGCGCCGTCTAGGAAGCGTTCCAGGTCCTTGGCCGCTTCCGATATCATCGCCTCGGCGTCTTCAATTTCACCCAGCACATCGGCAATCTTCGGGCTCTTGGAAGCCACCGGCGCCAAGGCCCCTTCGGCGGCCCCAATCAACTGCCGCGCATTGGCCTGCCCTTCGGTCAAATGGGCCAGGGCCTTGCCCGCCCCATCCAGCAACGCCCGGGCATTGCGGGCAAAAGACAACTGCTCGGCCAGTTGCGGTTCCTCAGCCAGGTCCAGGCCCATGCCCGTCAACTCGCGGTGTTGGTACTGCCACATTTCCAATTGCTGCCGGGCAAAGTCTTCTTCCTGACGCCGCCGGGCCAGTTCCGCTTCCAACTTCCGGAATTCCTCACGGGCTTCGCCGAGCCGGGCCACATCAGGTGCCAGTTCCAAAACTTCGTCCAAGAATTCCTGTGCGAATGAAGGTCGACTCAACAGCCGTTGCTGGTCCTGGCTTTGGATCGCCAACAGCGCGCCGCCGATCTGCTCCAACAGGGCCAGTGACGAGATCAGGCCATTGATCATCACCCGGCCGCGGCCTTCGCGCCTCAATTCCCGACGCAGAACCAGAATGCCGTCCGCGCTCAACCGCACACCCAGCGTGCCCAGCCACGTCAAAGTCAGCGGCCGGTCCGTCAGATCAAACACGCCTTCGACCCAGGCCATCTCTTCGCCCTCGCGAATGAGCCCACGGTCAGCCTTGACTCCGGTCAACAGGGATAGCGCCCCGGCGATCAGCGACTTGCCTGCGCCGGTCTCGCCGGTGAGCATGGTCAGGCCAGGATCCAAAGTGAGATTCAGGTCCTCCACCAGGGCCAGATGCCCCACCCGCAATTCGTGCAGCATCAGGATTCCTCGCCAATCCGGCGCCGCGGTCCGCCCCAGTTGAGCTTGTGCCGCATGACCCGATAAAAACTGCTGTGCGGGAACTTCACCAGCACGACTTCCTGATGGGCTTCCTTGAAACTGAGGCGATCGCCATCAGCCAGGACGTGGGTCTTTTGGCCATCGGCCGTCAGTACCGCGCCTTCGCCGGTCTCGTGCAGGATCAATTCGATTTCCGTATCGTCGGCCACGATCAGCGGCCGCATGCCCAGACTGTGGGGGCAGATGGGCGCCACCAGCAAACACGGCACGGTCGACTGGCAGATGGGCCCGCCGGCCGAAAGGTTGTAAGCCGTACTGCCCGTCGGCGTACTGATGATGATGCCGTCGCCCAGGAAACGCCCCAGCGAATCCTGATCCATGAACAATTCCATATCAATGGCACGGGGCAAGGGCCCCATATTCACCACCAGGTCATTGAGGGCACTGCTGCTGGCGATTTTTTCGCCGTCGCGCCACACGCTGCAATAGACCCGGGAGCGGGCGTCCAGGTGGAAATCTCCGGCCAGCAAATCGGTGATCGCCGTGGCCAGTTCTTCAATGGGCACATCGGTCAAATAGCCCAACGAGCCCAGGTTGACGCCCAGCAACGGCACGCCGGATTGACCCAGTACGCGCGCGGCGCGCAACATGGTGCCGTCACCGCCAAAGGCAATGACCACATCAACCTCATTGATGAGTTCTTCATTGGGCAAAAAAGTGATGTCGCCTTTGAGTGCCCCGCGCAAATCTTCCGAGGCCCGCACGGCAACACCCGCGGCCTTGCACAGGCGCGAGATGGTCTCGGACGCCGGCGGCAACTGGCGCTTGGTCGGGTTGCCAAACAGCCCCAGGGACTTGATGGTCAGGTTCTTCATCTGACCTCCCTCGGTCATGATTCGATCCGGATCATAATGCACACTCCGTCATGAGGCGCTCTCTTCATGAGGCACTCTGGGCCTGCGGTCCAGCATCCTCCACGTCGGTCCCAGCCAAGGCCACCGTTTCGCGCACTGTTTCGGCGATGCCCACGGCGTCCAACTTCAGAGCGGCCAGCAACTCATCGCGCGAGGCGTGCTCCTGGAACTTGTCCGGGATGCCACACAGTTTAACCTGCGGTGCGCCCACGGCACCGGACAGGGCAGCCCATTCCAACACGGCGGCGCCAAATCCGCCGGCAATGCTGTTCTCTTCCAGCGTGACCACCAGGCGGTGACGCTGCCAGACATCAGCCAAAAGATCCTCGTCCAGCGGCTTGATGAAGCGCATGTCCACCACTTCACAGTGCAGGCCCTCGGCCTGCAACTGTTCTGCTGCCACCAGTGACGGTTGCACCATCGAGCCAACGGCCAACAGACAAACATCCGCACCAGTGGCCAGGGTTTCGGACTTGCCCAGGGGAATCGGTGTTGGTTCGCTGCTGCAGTCCACACCACACCCCGAGCCCCGCGGGTAGCGCAGCGACGAAGGGCCGTCGTTGCGCGCCAGGCCAGTGGCCAGCATGTGACGCAGTTGGTCTTCATCACGGGGCGCCATCACCACCATGTTGGGCACCATGCGCAGATACGTATAGTCGAACACACCGTGATGGGTGGGCCCGTCTTCGCCAACCAGGCCACCGCGATCCACCGCAAAGACGACCGGCAGCTTTTGCAGCGCCACGTCGTGAATCAGATGATCAACCGCGCGCTGCAGGAAAGTCGAGTAGACCGCGACCACCGGCTTGCAGCCGTCGCTGGCCATGCCGCCGGCAAAAGTCACCGCGTGCCCTTCGGCAATACCCACGTCATGAAAACGGTCGGGGAAGCGGTCTCGCATCCCGGTCAGGCCCGTGCCCGAAGGCATGGCTGCCGTGATGGCGTGAATACTGGAGTCCTTGGCCGCCAGATCACACAGTGCTTCACCAAAGACCGATGTGTAGGCCGGGATGGCCGGCTTGACCACCTTGATGCCTTCGGCCTTGTCGAATTTCCCCACACCGTGATAGCGCTGGCCGTCCTGCTCTGCGAAACGGTAGCCCTTGCCCTTCTCGGTGCTGATGTGCACCAAAATGGGCCCCGGCAATTTGCGCACGGCTTCGAGGGTGCGCATCAGCAGGGGCAGGTCGTGTCCATCGAGAGGGCCAAAATATTTGAAGCCCAGTTCTTCGAACAGGATCGTCGGCACCACCAGTTGTTTCAGGCTCTCCTTGATGCGTCCGGCCAGCACCTGGGCCTTGCCACCATGAGGCAGGCTACCCAACAGGTCCCAGACGTCGGCCTCAAGGCGCACGTAACTTTTGCCGCTGGTGATGCGGGTCAGGTATTTGGAGATGGCCCCCACGTTGGGCGCAATGCTCATCTTGTTGTCGTTCAACACCACGATCAGATTGGTGCCCAATTGGCCCGCATTATTCAGACCCTCATAGGCCAGGCCACCGGTCAGCGCGCCGTCGCCCATGACCGCCACCACAGAGTGTTTTTCCTGCCTTGAGTCTCGCGCGGCGGCAAAACCCACCGCCGCACTGATGGAGGTGCTGGCGTGGCCGACACCGAACATGTCGTGTTCCGATTCGCTCTGCTTCGGGAATCCGGCGATGCCGTCCTTGCGCCGCAGGGTATTGAACCGATCGCGGCGCCCGGTCAAGAGCTTGTGGCCATAGGCCTGATGCCCCACATCCCACACAATTTTGTCAGTCGGCGTGCTGAAGACCCGGTGCAGGGCCACTGTTAGTTCGATCACACCCAGGCTCGCACCCAGATGCCCGCCCGAGCGGGAAACCGAGGTGATGATATATTCGCGCAACTCGGCGCAAAGCTGTTCCAGCTGTTCGCTGGAAAGGCTCTTGAGGTCGTCTGGTCCCGCAATTCCGGGCAGCAGGGGATCCATGGGTTTCCTTCCCTTATTTATCGCGCAGCAG
>DAOVTU010000188.1 GCA_030632925.1 Candidatus Krumholzibacteriia bacterium
ATCGTGCCCAACGACGATGTGTTCATCCTGGCCGGTGGTATTCCGCCCTTCGGGTTCCTGCGGGAGTTGGGCGTGAAGTTTGGTGGCGACCAGCGGGATATTGCGGCGGTGGGCAAGCCGAAAGCAGCGGGTTGAGCGACGGCGGTTCATGGCTTATCATGGCTGTGAGTTGCTAACCGAACCTCAGGCCTGAAAGTCCACCACTATGCCTCAGGAAATGCCCCTGGAAATCGAAGCCCATTCCCACTGGACCGAACTGACCCTGAACCAACCCCCGCGCAATGTGTTGGATGTGGACATGCTCTCCGCTTTGGTCAAGGCGCTGGATGATTTGCAGGCCGAGGCGCCGCCGTTGTTGCTCAAGTCCACGGGTAAACATTTTTCCACCGGTTATCCCATCAGCGATATTCCTGCCGAAATTTTCCACCACGATCCTGCCGTGCGCGCCAGCACGCCCTTTGAACAGGTGATGGACCGGTTGACCCACTATCCTGCGCCCATCCTGGCCGTTGTGCAGGGCGATGCTTACGGTGGCGCCGTGGAGATGCTGGCCTGCACCGACCTGCGCATCGCCGCTGACACAGCGCGTGTCGGTGTGCCGCCGGTGCGTCTGGGCCTGGTCTACAGCCACACGGGATTGCGGCGCCTGTTGCGGGGCTTCGGTTCGCCCCTGGTGCGCGAAATGTTGATGCTGGGCGAGGCCATCACCGCCGAGCGGGCCTATGTGGCGGGGTTCTTCAACCGACTGGTGCCGGCCGATAACCTGCTGGAATCGGCCCGCGAAATGATGCGCAGCATGACCCGCGGTGGTCCGGCGGCGCTGCGGGGCACGCGGCGCATTTTGAATCTTTTGGAAGAGCGGGAAGCGTTGCCGGATGAGGCGCTGGCCGAGATTGGCCGCCTGCGCCACGAATCACGGTCCGGCGAGGAGTTTGCCCGGGCGCGCGAGGCGTTCCTGAAGAAAGAGCCCTCTCCCTTTGGAGAGGGCTAAAAGCCGCCTGCTAGAATCGGAACCGCATACCCATCATGCCCAACAACTCGAGGCTTGGCTGATCGATGGCGTCATCAGCGGAGTCGTAATCGTAGCCGTCCCGTGGGTTCACGTGATCGCCGCTCGGCAGGTAGGATGTATCGTGCCCCGAGATGGCGGCATCGGCGTACCAGTCGAGGCCCAGTTGCAGCACAAAATCCGATCCGTTGCCGACGGCGAACCAGCTTTCGAACCCCAGACCGCCGCCCCACGTATCGCTGCCGATATCAAAGACCTCATTGCCGCCTATGAAATTGTAGTTGGCGGTGTAGCTGGCGTAGCGAGGGCCGGCGAAGAGGTAAAGGGTCTGCGGTCCGACGGTGAACGCCGGGAACATCAGGTCAAAACGAAACTGCCAGGTGTCCGCACTCTTTTCGGGGTCGCCGTTGGTATTGTCGTTGATGAATACCTGGCGCGCAGCGTACGGATCACCGGCACCGGCCGAGTTGTAGCCGAGGGTGAAGCGGGCCGACAGGGGCAGGTCCCTGGTGAAATCCATGAAGCTGCCGGTGGCCTGGATGCCGAGACCACCGGTGTAACCGACGTTGAGGCCGCCATAGAAAGGTCCCGCCAGCACAGGCAGCGACAGGAGCATGACGGTGGCAAACAACAATACCGAGAAACGTGTCGAAACTCTCATGATAGTCCTTCGGTTGAGTCGGGGAGTGCAGATTTGCTCGCGTGTGCTGAGCAAGAAATACACCCTTTAGGTCATCTATAGCGCAAATCGTCTCACAGTGGAGAAAAATGGTCAGATGCGCCTGGAAAGGGGGTCGGCCTAAAACCGGTACCCCAGGGAAATCGTTGCAAAATTGGCGGACTCGCGGGGTGTATTGGCATCCGGCACGCGGGTCAGGGACAACGGCGCCTTGTCGTTGTAGGCGGCGTCGAGGGTGAACTCGCCAAAGGTGGCGGCGACGCCCAGGCCCAACGGCGTGTCGACCGCTACGTGGCCTTGGCTTTCCCAGTCCAGAGCATCCGGCCCGACTGGAGTAGGCCACAGCAGGAAGCTGGACTCGGCGGTGCGCCGGTATTGAACCGAAGCGCGCACCGTGAGCCAGGAAGTGATCGGTGATTCCACCGCAGCCCGGGCGTGATAGCTGTACCAGTTGCGGCGTTGGGTGTCGTACTTGCGGTAGGCGCTGCCCAGGCTCTGGTGGTTGTCCTTGCCGTCCTGGTATTCGCCGCTGAAGAAGAGCATTGTCTGGTCTGGCTTTTCGACCTGAAAGGCGAACCCGGTGCGCACCAGCCAACCGTCCATCTGGGCGAGGTCATCCAGTTGTTGGGAATATATGGGCAGGATGTCCCGCGTGTAGTCGAGCAACGGGACCAAGGTGACGGTTTCCGACAACTGCACCTTCAGCCGGAGCCGCCAGCCGAAACTGTCGGCGGTGTTGATGTCGCCGCTGTGGATTCCGCGACTGACATCGCCGAGACCCAACTGGACCTGACGCCGCTCGCCGGCAATTTCCAACTGCAGTTTTTGGGCAATCCGCCACCGCAGGCCCAGGCCGAGGTCGTGGTGGTATTCGTAACGACTGCCGACTGAAGCATCGTCGGCGTAGTTTCCTTCGTGGAAGGAACTGCCGCCAAAGCTGGCCCCAAGGTCAATGGCACCCAAAGGCACCGCGTACATGGCCCGGATACTGCCGCCGGGAAAATCGCCGTGCACATGTCCGACCGAACCCTGCACCGCCTGGGAGTCGAAGTATACCGCACCGGTGCCCCAACGACCGTCCTGATCAAAGCG
Organism: Candidatus Krumholzibacteriia bacterium; assembly: GCA_030632925.1. Lineage (GTDB taxonomy): Bacteria > Krumholzibacteriota > Krumholzibacteriia > LZORAL124-64-63 > LZORAL124-64-63 > JAGRNP01. Next base: position 2,781 of record DAOVTU010000188.1, read on the forward strand.
CACGTGTACGCCGCCGGCCTGGCTGGAAATGCGCTCGCTCCAGGGTTGGCCGCCCCCGCCTGTGTCGAAACGGCCCAGATCCATGACCGCGACACCGCCGTGGTCAACTCCACTGGCATACCAGCGCACGGCCTCGCGCTCGTCGGTGATCCAATCGGAATTCATGCCCAGGGCAGCCAGACGGGCCGAGGTGGCCGAGGCTGTGGTGGCCAAACCGCACAAGAGGGCCGTGGCGACCAGGGTTGAAAAAAGCCGTCTCACTGCCATAGCCCGGTGCCTCCGAGGTCGAGATGATGGATGCTGTAACGAGTGCTGATGCTGTAGATGCCACCACCGCTGTTGCCAAAAATCTTCCAGGCCCGGCCCTCACCAGCTTCGGACAGTGGGTACGGCACAGGCTGCCAGGCATTGTCCTGCAACTGGAAACAGGCCTCGGCGGCTGCGATCATGACCGAGTCATCGCTCAGGGCTACGAGATCTCTGGTGCCGAGTGGCAGGGCAGGTAGGCCTTCCCATTCGCCATTTCGCAACCGAAGGATTGATGAGTCGGCGTCGATGTCGGTGATGAAGGTCGCCTTGACAAAAAGGTCATGGCCGCCCGGTGCGGCAGCAATTTCATCGATCCAATAATAAATTGAGCTCAGTTCTTCGGTCCAGTCTGTGCCGTCCCACCGCCAAATTCTATCGTTGCCCTGCACATATACGTCACCCGAGGCGGTTCCGGTCAGGCCGAAGCAGCTGAACTGTTCGGGTATGGGAATCGAGTTCCAGGTGGAACCGTCGAAGTGCAGGAAATCACTCGTGCCGCCGGCCCAGATGTCGCTGTCACTGCGTCCCCAGACCGCATTCAGGGTGCGGGTGGTGGGGGATGTCATTTGCTCTGGCGGGGCGTCGGGAGTCAGACGTACGATCAAGCCCTTGGAGCCAACACCATAGGCCACCTCAGGGTTCGGTCCCCAGACTTCCTGGATATAACCGGGCAGCGTTTCGGTCTGTACCGAGACCTGCCCACCGCGTCCGTACAGCAACTGGGTGTTGTTGTCGGTGGCCACAAAGTCGCCGTTGGGCCAGACGTGCACTTCGTGTGGTTCAAAGGAGAATCCGCCCAGGGAACTTTCAATGCCGTCTTCCTCGTTGCCAGTGTAGAACGAGCCATAGGGGCCGGCGAGAACGAATTGATCACTGCGGTCGCTGTAGTCCAAGCGGTTCCTGAAGATCTGGGCAGTCGCGTCATTCAGTCCTGGAAAGGAAGCTGTATAACCTATGGACCATCTCTTGTGGATGCGCACCGTGTCGCGACTGACGCTGCGCGAGACAATGTAAAAATCCTCATCCTGCCAATCCGAAACGATGTCCAGCAGGGTGCCGTCGATGGTGTGAGTGTCCAGTAGGTACCAATTGTCGAAACCCTGCCGAACATGGATCTTGAATTCGCCCGGTTTGTCCCATTGCGTGGATACGGCCATGGGTATTGCGTCGGGTGTCATGGACAGATGATTTCTGGTGAGCACTATGTGCCTGAAGTCGTCGGCATTTTCGGCAACCTCGACCGGCCCCCAGGTGCCATCGCTCCAGGTAACGGAACGGCCGTTGCCACCTACGGCGGTGTATCCGTCCGACCAGCCAAGCAGCCAGTCACTGTCGCCGCCTCTGACCGGCAAATGCTGGCGAGCCCAGGTTCGTCCGTCAAAGTGCAGGGATTCGTATTCGTCGGTGACCACCATCACATCGTCTGGCGCCCGACAATAGATGCGGTCGTAGCGCCCGTAGCGGCTATATGGCCCGGTTGGGGTCAAGGTCCAGCGCGAGCCATCGAAAAACAGCACGCCCTCAGCGCAAATGGCCCAGATATGTTGCCAGTCCAAACCGGTGATGTCATAAATGTTGGTATTGGTCGGCCGCGGCGCCGTGCGCCACTTGTCACCTTCCCTGGTTATGACAGCGCCGGCATCCCCGACCGCCATGACCCTTCCAGTCGAAGTGCCCCACAAATCATTGATCCGCACATCAAAGGGCCGCGGATTGACCAACCGCCAGGCCGTGTCGTTATTGGGTGCTTCAGGCAACAGGTGATTGGTTTCGCAAGCTGCCAAAACGATCAGAAGTGCAAACACACCGCAGGCAAACCGAATTCGATGCACGGGAGTACCAAATGCCTTTCAAATACCGCTAGAAATTGAACTTGTCCATAAACTCGAACTGCCACGCGCCGTCCTTGGTGCGTGCGGCCTCAAAACGGAACTGCCAGGTCGCCAGATTGACATGCGCCCCGGCGCCGTAACTCATCTGGGCCACGCCCGCTTCGTCGCCATAATACCAGGCATCACCGGCGTCGCCGAACAGGTGGAAGCCGAAGCCGACCATTTCACCGTCCGGCGAGATCTGCATTAAAAATAGGGGCATGCGGTACTCGGCGGAAAGCAGATATCCTTCTTCACCCTCGCGCGAAGCGTACTGGTAACCGCGCACCGTCTCGGGTCCGCCAAAGAACAGGGCGTTGTCCAGGTTGGTCGGGCCGCTCACCTGGCGTCCCCAACCGCGCACGGCCAGGATGTGGTTTTTCCAGGGCAGAGTTACAAAGCCGCGCAGGTCGGCCAGGCTTTCGGTGTAGTCGGCAAAGCCGTTGCTGGTCCAGTTGCGCACCGTCGCCTGGGCCAGGAGGCCGCGGCTGGGATAGTAGGGATTGCTGCGCGAGTCAAAGCCCGCGGTGGCGCCAAGGGCCCAGTGGTTTTCGTTGCCGGCGCCATGGAAAGCCACGCCCGTAGGGCCATCAGGGCCGCGGTCGGGCAAGGCGGCGGTGTAGTCATCCCGCTGTTGGAAGTAGCCGTAGGTCACGTCGCCGCCTACAAAAAAGTTGCCGCTGAAGTCCCAGCGCAGGTCCAGCTTCGAGTCCCACTTGCGGTACTTGAAAGGGCGGTAGACGAAGTCGGCCATCTCGCCGCCAACGCCAAGGGTGGTCTCGAGGCCATCGACCCCGAACAGCCAGGGCCGGTTCCACGAGACAAGCCCCTGCTGGATGTAGAATGCTGCCGCCTCGATGTGCAGGGTTTCGCCTCGGCCGCGCAGGTTGCGTTCATCCAGGGTGGCGCCCACCAGATATTTGTGCCGCCGGTCATAGCGGAGCAGGGCGCCGTAGTAGGTGGTCATGTCTTCTTCGAGTTCGACGTCGAGCACCACGTTGTCCGGGTCGTCGTCGTCGTAGTCGATCTCCACGAAGCGGAAGTAGCCGCAGTCTTCGAGGGCGTCCCAGGCGTCGTCCAGCGCGTCCATGGTGAAGGTGTCGCCGATCTGCAGGCCCATGATCCGGTAGATCAGGTTCAGGTCGGCTTTTTCATTGCCCGTGACGTTGATGGCCGTGACGGTGCCGTCGGGTTTGGCTTCGGTGTTGTTGTCGTCGCCAAAAACGGCCAGGGCGGGAGCGGCGAATACCAGGCACAGCACGGCCAGGAGCAGCGCGCGCAACAGAACAGAAAACCGGGATGAATTCGCGACCACGATATATCTCTCAGTGATGGAGGGAAGGGCACTGGACCTTATGAGGGCAATTATGCCCCAACCGGATGAATTGTCCAGCGGTGCGTGCGATCAACGACCGGGAATGAGGGTAAGTTCCGGCGC
>DAOVTU010000202.1 GCA_030632925.1 Candidatus Krumholzibacteriia bacterium
AATCTTGAGCATGAAGTTCAGGGCAATCACTTCGCTGATCACCGTGATGTTCTTGCCGGGAAACAGGGGCAATGCCACCTGGGGAATATTCACCCCGAGAATTTCCGTATACCGATTCTCGGATCCTATACGTTCGTAGTCAACCGAATCATCCCACTCCTGCAACTGGACCTCGACTTCGACCCGCTTCTGCATCCGGATGGCCCGGATACCAAACAGGGCCTGCACGTCGATGACCCCCACGCCCCGGATCTCCAGATGGTGGCGCAACGCTTCACGATAGCGGCCGATCAGCACGTCTTCATTGGTGCGGGTCAACTCGACGATGTCGTCAGCCACCAGGCGGTGGCCACGTTCGATCAAGTCCATGGCGCATTCGCTCTTGCCGATTCCACTGCGGCCGGTGAACAGCAAGCCCACGCCGTAGACATCAACTAGGGTGCCGTGCACCTCGGTGCGCGGCGCGAAGGCACGCTCCAGGTGGTGGGTGATTTCAGCCATGAATTCGACCGCCGGCAGGGCCGAGCGGATCAGGGGAAAATTGCGTTCCTGGGCCAGGTTGAGAATGGGCTCGGGCACCGTCTGGTCCATGGCCACGAAAATGACCGGAGGACTCAGTGTCAGCACACGCTCGACGGCCTGGCACTGCCTCTCAGCATCCAGCGTATTGATGTAGGCCATTTCCGACTCGCCAAATACCTGGATGCGTTCGGGCAGGAAGTTTTCGGCGTAGCCCATCAAGGCCATGCCGGGCCGGTGCACATCGGCGGCACTGACGGCCACCGGTTCGGACGGCAACGCCACCAGCAGTTCGAGCAGGAGGGACTCCTTGAGCTCGCGGTAGATCCGTTGGACAGTTACAGCGCCCATGGAGTCCCCCATATTGGTTCGTTCATCTCATTCAATCTTCCGTTTTCCCGTCGGCCATGGACTCCCCGTCGGCCATGGATTCCATGTGCCCCAGCCCACCGTCTTCGCGCCGGTAGATCACGGCCACACGGCTGTTTTCCACATTGCGAAAAACGAGAAACGGATCTTCGGTGCCCTGAAAGCTTTCCTTGGCCGTGCTGACGTCCATGTCCTTCAGGACAAACGCCAGTGGTCCATCATCGTCCAGGTCACCGAGGTCGCCCATCATGGCGCGCCCCAGGCCGCCTTCTTCGCCTTTTTGCTTGCCGCTGATCTTGCCCTTGAACTTCGCCAGTTGGGCCCGCAGGTTCTCGATCATGGCGGCGACGGCAATTTCGGGTTCCATGCCGTCGGCGTTGGCCCGGAATTCGTGGGCTTTCAAATGCAAAACGGAATCGGCGGTGAAGCGCCCGGCATCGTGGTCGATCGTCATGTTCAGTGACTGCACCGGACGCGGGCTGAATTTCTCCAGCTTCTCCAGGGCCGCTTCCATGACCTCGCGTTGCTCTTTACCCAGGGTGAAGTGGCGGGCCTTGATTTCCATCTGCATCGGTGTCCTCCTCGGCTTAGGGACTCTATATTTCGGGACCGGACTAGAACTGCTTGCGCATGCGCGCGCTCAGAATGCCCATCTGCTCCCGATACTTGGCCACGGTCCGGCGGGCAATTTTCAGCCCGCTTTCCTGCAGCATGTCGACGATTTTCTTGTCGGAAAGTGGTTTGGCCGTATTCTCGGCGTCGATGATCTCCTTGATCATGATCTTCACGGCCTTGGCCGCCACTTCGGTGCCGCTGTCGGAGTCGAGTCCGGCGCTGAAAAAGAACTTCAGCGGGAACACACCGCGTGGCGTCTGCACATACTTCTGGCGAGTCACACGCGACACCGTCGACTCGTGCATGCCGATGGTCGAAGCCACCTGCTGCAGGGTCAGCGGACGCAGGGCGATTGCGCCCTTCTCGAAAAAGTCATTCTGTTCGACCACGATGGCCTCCATGACCTTGATCATGGTGCGCCGGCGCTGTTCGATGGTCTTGATGACCCACTCGGCGTGGCGCTTTCTCTCGTCGATGAACTTGATGGTATCTTCGCTGCTCTTCTCGGCACCTTCGTAGGCCTGGCTGACCCGCAGGCGCGGCAGGTTGGAATCGTTGAGGTACACCGCGTATTCCTCGCCGTCGTCATCCACCTTGACCACTTCAAGGTCCGGCACCACGGCGCGGGCCCCTTCGGCGTTGACCGACAGGCCGGGCCGGGGATCGAGCTCACCGATGCGCTGGGCAATTTCCTGCACATCCTTGGGCGTGATTTTCATTTCGCGGGCGATGTCGGCAAACTTGCGGTTTTTCAAGGCTTCAAAATGATTGGTGATGATGTGGGCCTCGTCGGAATCTTCATACCCCCGGGCCGCCAGTTGCAGCAACAGGCATTCCTGCAGATCCCGAGCCGCCACGCCGGCCGGATCGAACCCCTGGACCACGTGCAGCACCGCATCGACGATTTCATCTTCGACTTCATAATAGGCAGAGATTTCGCTGACCGGACAGCCCAGCAGGCCGTCTTCATTCAGGCACCCAATAATGTATTCACCGATGCGCCTTTCGATGCCCTCGGGCACAGCCATTTGCAACTGCTCCGACAGATCTTCCTGACCCGAAGGAATGTATTTTTGGGGACGTTCGAGATCATCGTCCTCGTCATAGCTGGAGTTGTTGGTGGCGCCACGGAAACCTTCGTCCCAGCTGTCGCCCCAGTCGCGCTCCTGGTCCTCGGTGTTCATCTCCGTTTCGCGCTCGCGCTCATCCATGGCCGCGATTTCGTCCTCATGGACGGTCTCGTCTTCGAGCTCGTCTTCAGGTTCGATTTCTTCCAGGAGGGGATTACCTTGCAGCTCTTGGCGCAGGATCTGCTCGAGTTCCAGGGTAGGCACCTGCAGGAGCTTGAGCGCCTGTTGAAGCCGCTGCGTCATCACCAGGTTCTGGCGCTGCGAGAGGTTTTGTCTTAAGCCGATATTAGCCATGGGGTCTTGCCTTCCTCGATCGGTCTGCCGCCCGGGATCCTTCCCAGGCCATGTATATGACTACAGCCTATTAAAGCCTGAACTTTTCGCCCAGATAAATTTTCCGGGCCTTGTCTGACGAGACGATTTCCTCGGCGGTGCCCGCCAGCTCGATGCGCCCTTCAAACAGGATATACGCTCGATCGGTAATCGTCAGTGTTTCTCTGACATTGTGGTCGGTGATCAATACGCCCAGCCCCTGGTCCCGCAACTGGGAAACGACCGATTGCAGGTCCGCCACAGCAATGGGGTCGATGCCGGCGAAAGGCTCATCCAACAACATGAATTTCGGTTCGGTGACCAGGGCGCGGGCGATTTCCACCCGGCGGCGCTCGCCACCACTCAATTCGTAGCCCTTGTTCTTGCGAATATGGGTGACGCCCATCAGGTCCAGCAATTCGTCCTGGCGGCGGTGGCGTTCCTTGCGCGACATACCGCGGCTTTGCAAGACTGCCATGATGTTCTGCTCGACGGACAGCTGGCGGAAGATGCTCGACTCCTGCGGCAGGTAGCCGATGCCCAGCTGCGCCCGCTTCTACATGGGCAATTTGGAGATGTCGCGTTCGTCCAGATGAACCCGACCGCCATCCGGCGTGATGAAGCCAACGATCATGTAGAAGGAGGTGGTTTTCCCGGCCCCGTTGGGTCCCAGCAGACCGACGATTTCCCCCTGTTGCAACTGAAGGTCCACACCATCGACCACAGCTCGGCTCCGGTACACCTTACGCAGGCCCGTGGCCTTGAGGATACTGGAGTTTCCGGAGTTTCCGGAGTTTCTGGAGTTTCTGGAGTCTCTGGAGTCTAGCGCCGTGCTCAATTTTGTCCGCCTTCGGAGTTCTTGGGTTTCGCAGCCTGGCTCGTCAGTTCCGAGCCGTCGGCGACCTCGGCCTGCACATCCCGCTTCAGCTCAATGTACTCCAGATCCGGAGTGGCCTCCAGCCCCATTCCCGTCATGATGTCGGTTTGGCGGGTGAAGCGATTGAAGACATCGTTGTGGATGAGCTCGGTTTCGTTGTTGAAATACAACTGTTCCGTTTCGAGCTTGCGGCCATCATCGGTGATGATCACCACGTTGCCCCAGGTATGGATATTCTTGGTATGCAGGTTGGCGCGGCCACTGTCGGCGGTCAGGACCGAAAAATGCTCCCCGTCCTGGAAAAAATCCATGTGCACATCGAAAAGGATGGCGTCACGCTGACCGGTGAACTTTTGCATCTCGGCGCTTTGCAGGACCCACTGTTTGATGCCGGCGTTGGACTCGATCAGGCGGTAGTCGAAAAACTGCTGGGCTGGTTTTTCAGCAACCGGTTCGCCTGTGGCCGTGCTGGAGGCCAGTTCCGTGTCCTGCTCACAGGCACTGACAGCCAGCAACAACAGACACAACGCCGCCGCTACTGCAAAAGATTGTGTTCGCCTGTTCACGGTCATCAGTACCTGTTCCTCACCACGAAAGTTGTTCCACATCGCTTGGCTGTCTTTGCCTGAAGATAAGCCATTACGGCTCCGGATTCCATCGTCTATGAAACCACACCCATTGTTCCGGGTTCCGCCGAATAAATTCCTCGAGGGCCCCGTTGCACTTCGTCAGGAACCCCAGCTGATCATCCGGCGCGAATTCTTCAGGCCGGATGGGCGGCAGATGACGCATGACCAGGGCTTTTTGGGCTTCGTCCCACACTCCGGCCACCGGCAGCACCGGTACACCGTATTTGAGGGCCAGAGCCGCCATTCCGGTGGGCGTTGGGGCCGGGATGCCGAAGAAAGGCACATCGATATTGCGCACCCGGGTGCGCTGGTCCTGCAGCACCGCCACAAAGCCACCGGCCTTGAGTAGCCGGATCAGCGGTCCCGCTCCCTGTTCTCTGGGCAAAACCTGAAACCCCAGCGAGCGGCGGCGGTCCTGGATGAGCCGATCCACGGGCGGGTTGTGGATCGTGCCGGTGATCGCTGCAGCCGGGCCCAGGTCGTGGGCTGCGAGGGTTTGGGCGATCCAGCCGCCGGCCAGTTCCCAGCAGCCGATGTGCCCGGTCAGGACAAATACGCCCCGGCCTTCGGCACCCAACACGACCAACCACTGGGCGATCGTCTTATTATCGGCAGCAAGCGGATTTTCTTCAATCACCGCTCCCGGCGTGGCCAACATTCGCGGCGCCGCCAGGGTGTGAAAAAGGTTGCGGCCGAGGTGTTTGGTGGCGCTGTGCAGTAGTCTTGTGCGCTCCTGCGGGGTCATTTCCGGCAGCGCTTTGGCCAGGTTATCCACCGCCAGTTCACGCTCCCGGCGACGCACGCGCAGGGCCAACTGCGCCAGACCACTGCACAGTCCACGCCCCCACCCCAGGGGCATCACGGCGGCCAGCTTCAACAACAACAAGGTGAGCAACCAATAGAAACGTCGGCGCAGGCGGCGCCACCAGGGAAGCGGGGCGGATTTCGGCTGAAGTCCGGCGCTCAGAGCAGGCCTGCCCGCAAAACATCGTGGATGTGCAGCAAGCCCACCGGGCGCTGCTCCTTGTCCACGGCAATCAGCAGGGTCACCGGGCCGCGTTTGCGTTGTTCCATCATGCGCAGGGCATCGATGGCCAGCATTTCTGGGTCTATGGTGGTCGGCCGATCGTTCATGGCCTTGGTGATCGAAAGGTCGAGCGCATTGTCGTTCTCCAGCAGCACCCGTTTGACATCGCCATCAACCACCAGGCCGGTCAGGCGGCCTTCCTCATCGACCACACAAACGCCGCCGAGGCGCTTGTCGACAATCTCGGGCAACGATTCGCGCAAGGTCAGGCTGTTCTGCACCACGGGCAACTCGTCGCCGGTGTGCATCAACTCGGCCACTTTCATCACCAGGCTGCGGCCCAGGGTTCCACTCGGGTGGAAGATCGCAAAGTCGGCCGCCTCGAAACCGCGCAGGCGAATCAGGCTGGTGGCCAAGGCATCCCCCATGGCCATGGCGGCCACCGCCGAACTGGTGGGCGTCAGGTTCAAGGGGCAGGCTTCGCGCGCCACCGGTGTGTGCAAGACGAAATCGGCAGCCGCCGCCAGATGCGACTCCTGCCCACCAGTGATCGCCATGGTCGTCATGCCAAATTGATGGCACCGATCGAGCAACCCCACCACCTCGGCATTGTTGCCACTGCGGGAAATCGCAATCAAAATATCCGCGCCGCGCACTACACGCAGGTCGCCGTGAGCAGCTTCCACCGGATGAATAAAATGGCTCGGCGTGCCGGTGCTCGTCAGGGTGGCGGCCAGCTTGCGCGCCACGATGCCGGACTTGC
>DAOVTU010000199.1 GCA_030632925.1 Candidatus Krumholzibacteriia bacterium
AAGTGCGGATCCCCCGCTCGCAGAATACGACATCACGGGATCCGGCGGCCAGGATGTATTCCGCCGCATTGAGCCACTCTTCGATGGTGGTCATCATGCCGCGCTTGAGCAGGACCGGTTTGCCACTGGCCCCCACTTCGCGCAGCAAGGGGAAATTTTGCACACTGCGGCTGCCTATCTGCAGCATATCGGCCACTTCGGCCACCTTGGCGACATCCCGCGGGTCGAGAACTTCGGTCACGAAGGGCAACCCTGAAGCTTTCCGGGCCTTGGCCAACAGTTCCAAACCTTCGTAGCCCAGACCCTGAAAAGCGTAGGGACTGGTCCGGGGCTTCCAGGCGCCACCGCGCAACATCGAACCGCCGGCGGCACCGACTGACTGGGCGATGGACGTGATCTGTTCCGAATTCTCGACAGCACAGGGACCACCAATCAGAACGACTTTTTCGCCGCCAAATTGGACCTTCCCCACCGAGACTACGGTCGTGGCTTGCCCCGCCGCGCGAGAAACCAGAGGCGTGCTGCCGGCACCAGCGGCCGGGATCTTGTCGGGTTGCGGTGCGGACATCAGGTCAGGATCTCCTTGAGGGCCTCGATACAGCGTTGATTTTCTTCCGGCAGGCCGATGCTGATGCGCATGGCGCCGTCACCGAGGCCGAAGGCGTGCATGGGGCGCACGATGACGCCCTTCTGCAAGAGGTCGGCGGCCAACTGCCCGGCGTTTACACTGCCACGCACCAGTACAAAGTTGGTTTGGCTCGGTACCGTCTCCAGGCCGAGGGCCTGCAATTCTGCAATCATCCGGTCCAGTTCAGCCCGGTTGCGGTCCCGGCGTCCGGCCACTTCATGCCAGTTGTCCAGGCAGGCAATGGCCGCAGCCTGGCTCAGCATATTGACATTGAACGGCTCGCGGGTCTTGTGCAATTCCCCGATCAGGCCAGGATGGCCCACACCATAGCCCACTCTCAGGCCGGCCAGCGAGTGGATCTTGCTGAACGTGCGCAACAAAATCAGGTTCGGATGGGCCGCCAGCATGGGCAGTGTCTGGGGATAGTCGTCGGCCGTTACGTATTCGTAGTAGGCCTCGTCCATGGCCACGATCACGTGGTCGGGAATGGCGGCCAGGAAGGTGTCCAGCTCGGCGGCGGTATTGTAGGTGCCGGTGGGGTTGTTGGGATTGCAGATGATCACCAGTTTGGACTTGCTATTGACCGCCGCGGCCATGGCTGGCAGGTCGTGCAGGTCACCGGTGGTCAGGGGCACCGCAATGCCGGATTCGAAATGCACCTGGGTGGCCAGGGCGTAGACGATGAAGCTGTGCTCACTGAAGACCACATTCTCCCCCGGGCTGACCAGGGCCCGGATGAGGATGTCGATCACCTCGTTGCTGCCGTTGCCAAAAATCAGGCTGTCCGGTGTCACGTCCAGATGCTTGGCGAGGCGCTGGGTCAGTTCGAAACAGGCTGCGTCGGGATAGCGGTTGATCTCGGAGGCCGCCTTGATGATGGCCTCCAACACCGCCGGCAAGGGACCTTCGGGATTTTCATTGCTGGCCAGTTTGACGATGGAATCGAGTCCCAGTTCCCGCTGCACTTCGGCGATGGGTTTGCCGGGGCTGTAGGGGCGGGTTTTGACAATGCCGGGGCGCAACAGGGCTTGAAAATCGAGAGCTTTTTCCGTCATGGGTCTTCCCTCTTTCACACATCAATCCCAAAATTCCAGACCGATAACCTGCAATGAATTATCGGCGACGCGATGACGTTTTTGGAGCCGGCTTGGCCACCGCCGACCGCAGGGACTCCACTTCATGATGGGTCAGGCGCCGGAAATCTCCGGCGCGCAACAGACCCAACGAAACGGGGCCGACTTCCGTGCGGTGCAGGCGCCTGACCCTGGCCCCCACCTTGCGGAACATGCGGCGTATCTGGCGCCGCCGTCCCTCGTGAATCTCCATGACCCAATCGCGGGTCGTGCCGTCCGGTGCCTGCTTCAGGCGGCAAGGGCGAACCTTGCGGCCATCGATCTCCACCTTGCCCGTGGTCAGGTTCTTCAACTGGGTTGGCGACAGGTCTTCGGTGCTCTCGATCTGGTAGGTCTTCCACAGGCCGGTCAGCGGTTGGCACAGGTCCTGATTCAGCTGGCCGTCATCTGTCCAAAGGAGCAACCCGGTGGACTCGGAGTCAAGGCGTCCGACAGGCATAAATCGATCCGGCAAATCGGCCTGCAAGCGGTAAGGGCCGAGAGAGGCCTGGCCACCCTGGGCTTTGAGAGTCGAGACGACATCCAGCGGTTTGTGGAAAGCATAAACGCGGAAATCGCTGGGCATGACAGCCGGGCGGCCGTCGACTTCGAGCAGGTCCTTTTCGGTGTCCACCTGTCGGCCCATGTCGGTGACAATTTTACCGTTGAGCGACACCCTTCCGGCACTGATGATTTCTTCCACCGAACGGCGGGAGCCAAAGCCGGCCCGGGCCAGGCATTTGTTCAGCCGCATCGTCCCCGACTGGGAACTGGAGTCGTCGGATTTGCTCATGGCTACTCGGCGTTCTCGTGTTTTTCGACCAGGGGTTCTTCGCCGTCATCGTCCGGTTCGGTCTCGGCTTCGGCCTCGACCGGTTCTTCGGATTCATCTTCGGCGATGATGTCTTCAGCGCTGGTGTCTTCAGCGACGTTATCCTCAGCGACGTTTTCTTCGTCCGTATCCTCTTCAGAAACAGCCTCTTCAGAAACAACTTCCTCGGCAACATCCCCATCAGTCGACTCTTCAGTGGCCTCGCCCTCTTCGGCTGCCACTTCATCTTCCAAAACATCAGCCGCCACCGGCGCCGTGAAGTAGTCCTCCAACTCCTGATCCGAAACATCCCGGCCCACAAGGGAAGCGAACTGTTTGAGCTCGTCACGGTCGTCCATGACCTGCTCGAGATCCGGCAGGTCCGGCAGTTGCCCCAGTCCGCGCAGTCCCAGATGGTTGAGGAACTCGCGCGTTGTGCCGTACAGCAGCGGGTTGCCCACAGCCTGGCTGCGGCCAACCACAGTGATCAGATTTCGCTCGGTCAAGGTGCTGATGGCGCCACTGCTGTTCACGCCGCGAATCTCGTCCACTTCCAGCCGTGTCAGGGGCTGTTTGTAGGCAATGATCGCAAGCACTTCGAGGCCGGCCTTGGACAGCCGGGTGAAACGGCGCGTTTTAAGCATTTTTTCCACGATGGGAGAAAATTCCGGCTTGGTCGCGATCTGGTAACCGCCACCAAATTCGATGATGGAGAAGGCGTGCTCGTGGGCACTGTACTCTTCTTCGAGCTCAATCACGGCGGCCTTCAGGTCAGCCGCTTCGGCCTCAGGAAAAATCTTTTTCAGACGTGCGATGGTCAACGGACTGTCCGTGGCAAAGAGCAGCGCTTCAAGTTCCCGTTTCAAGATTCGGTCTCCAGTTCATTCAGGTCCACATCCGCCAGGTCATCGTCCTGATGGTCCTCGTCCGTCGCGACAAGTTCCACCTCTTCTCCAACGTCTTCGTTGACGCCGGGATGCTGGATCCAGATGGGGCCCATGACTTCGGTTTGCATAAAGTGCAGGCGGCCACGTTTGACCATTTCCAGGATGGCGATGAAAGTCACGATAACTTCCATCTTGATATTGTCGTCGCTGAACAATTCCTCGAAGGTCACGGTACCGCCCGAGCCCACTCTCTCCTCGATCAACGACATTTTCTCGTCTACGGTGAACGGCTCGCGCTCGACCTCATGGATGGGCTTGGCCTGCACGCGATCAAAGATTCCGGCCAGGGCGCTCAGCAGGTCGTACATCTCGATGCGCAACTTGGGCTCGAGATCAAGGTCTTCCGTGAACGGAAAACGTGTCTGTCGCAGGTGGTACTGCTGGCGGGTGAGTTCCTGCCGCTGCAGGGCTTCGGCCGCCTCCTTGAAGCGTTTGTACTCCAGCAGTTTGCGCACCAGCTCAGCCCGCGGATCCTCTTCGTCTTCTTCATCATCACCGAGGTGGCTGGGCATGAGCATCTTCATCTTGATCACCATCAGGGTCGCGGCCATGGCGATGAACTCGCCGGCCTTGTCCAGGCTGACGGTCTGCATGACTTCGATGTGCCGGATGAACTGGTCGGTGATCCGGGAGATGGGAATGTCGTAGACATCCACCTGCTCCTTGTCGATCAGATGCAGCAGCAGATCCATGGGGCCTTGAAATCCGGTCAGTTCGACCTGATACGCTTCGCTGGTCTTGAAATAGTCCAGTTCAGGCGGCAGATTTTCCAGGTTCCAGGCTTCTGGTCCGTCAGAATCCGCAGTGGGCTGTTCGGCTTCAGCCGCCACCACTTCCTGGACTTCCGAAGCAGTCTGGTCCTCGTTCTCGGCAGATGTATTTTCCGGGGTGTGTTCCATTTTGCCTTCCATCTGCCTATCCGATGCCCATGGCGTCGTGAACCTTGGCCATGGTCTGGGCCGCTGCCTCGCGGGCCCGTTCGGTTCCGGCGCGCATGATCTCATCCAGCTTTTTGGGCTCGGCTTCAAATTCGGCCCGGCGTTCGCGCAAGGGTGCAAAGTGCTCCACCACGCCGCCCGCCAGTTTCATCTTGCAATCCACACACCCACGCAGGGCGCCTCGGCACTCGGCAGCTGTTTCTTCAGCAGCCTCCGGCATGAACTTCTGATACCAGGTATAAATGGCGCAGATATCAGGGTTGCCCGGATCGCTCTTGCGCAGGCGGGCCGGATCGGTGAAGGCCGGCTTGATCTTCTTGACGATTTCTTCCGGCGAAGCGGCGATCTCGATGTGATTGCCCAGCGACTTGCTCATGCGCTTGCCGTCGGTGCCGGGGAAGCGGGCGAACTTCGTCACTAGAGGATCGGGTTCTGGAAAAACATCACCAAAAATGCGGTTAAAACGCCGTGCCATCTCACGGGTCAACTCCAGATGCGGCAGTTGATCCTCACCCACCGGCACGGCGTGGGCCTGATACATCAGGATGTCGGCAGCCTGCAACACGGGATAGCCGAGATGCCCGTAGCTGATTTCGCCGCCCATGTTCAGGTCGCGGATTTGCTCCTTGAAAGTCGGGTTCCGCTCCAGGCGCCCCATGCTGATCATCATAGCCAAAATGAGATACAGCTCACTGTGCTCTTTGACCTGAGACTGCACGAACAGCACGGATTTTTCAGGATCCAGTCCCGCACCCAGCCAGTCGAGGTACATGTCCCGACTGTTCTGCCGAATTTCCGTAGCCTTGTCCAGGGCCGTGGTCAGGACGTGCCAGTCGGCCACCATAAAGTGGCAGGTGTACTCGTCCTGCATGGTGATCCAGTTTTCCAGGGCGCCGGTGTAGTTGCCCCAGTGCAGGCGGCCCGTGGGGCGCATGCCGCTGAGCACGATTTTGCGGGAGGTGCTGTCGCTCACGTGAATGAGGCCTTTCGGTCGATTGGACGCAGAATAGCACGGCGAAGGCCCAAAATGCCAACTCGCCGAGTCGTGTGCCAGGAAGGAGAAACAGTACCATCAGCAGTGAGGGATGTCAAAGACCAGGCGGGACGGGCGAAAATAAGCCAACCGCAGCCTATTTTGCCCGCGGATGAGCCTCCAGCCAGGCGCTGGTCAGCCAGGACCGATCCAGGTGGGTGTAGATCTCGGTGGTGCTGATATCGGCGTGGCCCAGCAGCTCCTGCACCACTCTCAGATCTGCCCCGCCTTCAAGGAGATGCGTCGCGTAGCTGTGGCGCAGGGTATGGGGTGAAAGGGACTCCGGCAATCCGGCCGCCGCCCCTGACCGTTTGATCAGCGTCCAGACCGAAACCCGCGACAGCCGGCCCCCACGCTGGTTTAAAAAAACGGCCGCATTGGCCTTCTTGCCGGTCATTTGCCGCCGCCCCGCCTGCAGCCAGGCCTGGAGGGCGTCCAGGGCCGGCCCGCCGACCGGCACCAGACGCTGCTTGCGCCCTTTGCCGCGCAAAAGCAAGGTGCCTTCTTCGGTATCCAGATCAGGCACATCCATCCCGCACAATTCGCTCACTCTGCAACCACACCCGTACAGGACTTCCAGGATGGCCCGGTCACGCTGGGCCGCCGGTTCCTGACCGGAAACCGTTTCAATCAGCCGCACGACCTGCTCCACACCGAGCACATCGGGCAGCTTGCGGCCCCGGCGGGGTGCGGCGATGGTCGCGGTCGGGTCGGCCGGCACCATGTCCTCCGCTTCCAGAAAGCGATAAAACGACCGGATGGTCGAAAGCAGCCGGGCCCGTGAAGCTGCGGCCAGATCACCGGTGCAG
>DAOVTU010000456.1 GCA_030632925.1 Candidatus Krumholzibacteriia bacterium
ATCAAAGCCGCTTCGATCCACCGCCCTTTTGCTTTCTGCCGCATGTCGGCGGCGAACAGAGTGCCTGTGCCAAGCGCCTTGGTAAGGATTAACACCTCGCCGGCTGCCATGCCGGCCTTGCGGAGAATCGTGTCGCGATCGACGAGGCCGTTGACGGAGAAGCCAAGTGCCAATTCCGGCCCCTCACTGGTATGGCCTCCGACCAGGGTTGCACCGGCTTCGTTGAGGACTTTCACCGCGCCGATCATCATTTCGCGGATGGACGCTTCAATCTTTGCTTCCAGGCCGTAAGGAACAGTCGCGATGGCAAGAGCCGTTTGAGCCTCCGCCCCCATGGCGAAAATATCACTCAAGGCGTGGTTGGCGGCAACCTGACCAAACACATATGCATCGTCGATAAAGGCCCGAAAATAGTCCACCGTATGGACCACCACCTTGCCCTCGGGAATTTGAACGACGGCGGCGTCGTCGGGAGCATGAAGTCCGACCAGAACATCTTCGTTGGCTACTGGCTCCAGATCAGCAAGGGCCCGGTTCAGGACATTGGCTCCGACCTTGGCGCCGCAACCGCCGCAGCGCATGGCGATGGCAGAAATGTCGTTGAGTGTCGCTTGATCAGCCAGACCGGGATTAAGCGAGGATGTCTCAACGCTTGTCATCTCAGGCAGTTCGTTGAATTTGCGCATGAAGCGCTGGTCAATCCAGTCTTTCCATTTCCAGACCCAGCGGCCTTCCGCGGAGAATCCCCATTTAGAGGCCACGGCATATTTATCGCCGCTGCTGATCAGGGCCAGGAAATCCCGCTGTGGTGTAAACGGACGGGCCTGCCGGCCAACCAGGATACGGCGCAGGTTTTCGTTCAATGGCGGGCCCTGACGAACGGCAAATACTCCTGCTTTTGGCCGTGGATATTTGACCACGGCCGCGATGTCCCCGGCCGCGAAAACGTTCGCATGAGACGTCGATTGAAGGGTGTCGCGAACCTGGATGAACCCATCCTCATCGACATCGAGGCCGGATTCTCGTAGCCAGGGCGGTGCACCGGCGGCGGTGACCCACAGAATCTCGTCTAACTCGATGGTTTTACCATCGTCGATGGTGATCACCCCGGGAACAACTTTATCAGCCACGGCACCGGTGTGGACGTGTATCCCGCGGGCTGTCATAAGGCGTTCGAAGCGGTGCCTCAGGCCAGCCCCAAAGCTTGGCAGGATAGTCTCCGACTTTGAAATCAGATGGAACTCCAGGTTTTCCGTGCCTTGCCCCCGCTCGGCCAGCAAGTTGCCGAGCCGATATTGCATGGCGAGCAGCAACTCGGTGCCACCTGCACCGGCCCCGACGCCGCCGATCCGATGCGGGCCCGGACTGTTCAACACACGCCCAACCAGGCGTTGCCAGCGATCGACGAAATTGTTAATTGGTTTGACTGGGGTCGTGAATTTATCGGCCCCCAAAATTCCATTGAAATTGGGTGTCGAGCCGATATTGACCGAAACAACGTCGTATGCAACTGCAGGGCGCCCCTGACAGACGACCTGCTTGGCCTCCAGGTCGAATCGTTTCGCTTCATCATGGTAAAGGCGCGCTCCGGCAAACTGGCATAACGGGCGCAGGTCGATATGCACCTCGTCAAACTCGTAATGGCCAGCTACATTACCCGGCAACATGCCCGAATAAGGCGTGTGCACGTCGCGCGCAATGACCGTGAGGCGAACGCCTGGCAGCGGCTTCATTGCGAACTTCTTGAGAACAATTACATGACTGTGCCCGCCGCCGACGAGGACGAGGTCTTTGACGATGGTGTCTTGGATGGATTTCATCTCGTCTACTCTCGGTACGTCACCGGCACGTCTATCAAATACGAGTTAACGGGCTCTGGTCTTGCGCCGCTTCGGGCTTGCTAACCAGATAGAGCCAGATGAAACCGGCCACACCAGCCAGCAGGGAGGCGGCAAGAATTCCCGTTTTGGCCATCAGCAACAAATCTTCGCGCTCGCCGAACCCGAGTTGGGCGACAAATATAGACATGGTGAATCCGATCCCGGCGAGCAGCGACACACCGGCGATCTGGGTGAACCGGGTATCTTTCGGTAACTCGGCCACACCGAGTTTCAGCACCAACCAGCTGGCCCCGGTGATACCAATGAACTTGCCCAGCAACAGACCCAGCGCTACACCGAGCATCACCGGATGGCTCAGGGTTTCACCCAACGAACCGAACGTCAGCGGAATGCCGGCGTTGGCCAGTGCGAAGATCGGGATCACCAGGTAGGCCACCGGCATGTGCCAGATGTGCTCAAGCCGCTGCAACGGTGCTTCAACGCTGCGCACACCGTTTTCCAGGGCCTGCACGACGGCGCGTAATTCGTCATTGGTCATGATGCTTGTTCCAAGCTGGTGAGTAGAATCAAAACGGTTCATCAGCTCCCTGACGTGCTCACTGAAACGTGCCGGGTCGTACTTGGGCACCGCTGGCACCGTTAAAGCCCCCAAAATGCCAGCCAGCGTGGCGTGCACACCCGATTGCTGCAACGCGTACCACATCAACACCGCGACAACAAAATAGGGTATGGAATTGCGGATGCCGCCGAGATTGAAAGCCAGCAGCAACGCGAAGAGTCCCGCGCTGGCCAGCAGGGGACCGAGCGCAATGGTGTCGGTATAAAACACCGCAATCACCATCACCGCACCCAGATCATCCACGATCGCCAGAGCTACCAGAAAGGTGATCAAGGCCTTGGGCACCCGGCTCGCCAGCAAGGCCAGGACGCCAATGGCGAAAGCGATATCAGTGGCCATTGATATTCCCCATCCGTCCGCCGCGTCGCCTCGCGGGTTGATGGAAAAATAAATCAAGGCAGGTATGACCATGCCACCAATGGCCGCCGCGATTGGCAGGACGGCATTGCGCGGATTCGCAAGTTCCCCCACCACAAACTCACGTTTCAATTCCAATCCGACGACAAAGAAAAACAGCGCCATCAAGCCATCATTGATCCAATGGTGCAGGGTCATCTCAAGGGCCCAACTGCCGATGTTGAGGCCGATCAGGACATGCAAAACACGTTCGTAGGCGGAAGCCAGTGGCCCGTTAGCCAACACCAACGCGACGACTGCCATACACATCAGCAGAAATCCACTGGTGGTCTGGCGGTGAATAAACTCTTCAAAAGGCGTAAGAATTCTGTCGAAACTCTTTTCCCAAGGGGCGTGATAAACGCCCGTTTCAATTTTGGGGTCAGGGTTTTCTTGATTGTTCATATCATTCATCCCGGATGATGGAGGTGGGAGATGGGGTCAGGACATGCATTTTGCTTGCTCGGCGGTGCGAGGAAAACGCGCGGGTCAGTTCGTTAGTTTTTTATTCTCTGTGGCGTGTTCAACTTCGGAGTACACCACAAATAGCGTGGCAGGCCATGCCGCACGGCATGTAGTGGCCGAGTCACTTGCGGTTTTAGTTGGTTAGCGCCTGCGTTACAACGCGAAGTTCTTTACCACGACGCGGCAGGTTTTATTCCGTTCGCCGCATATGCAGCGTTTTCCGATTTTTCAAGCGTTGGCCGTGTACAACTCCAGGCAGTTGCCTTCCGGGTCCGGAGTTCTGAACGCGGTGAACTCGGCACCGACTGTCAGTTCGGCGTCGAACTGTTTGGCCCAATTCTGAAGCACCTCGATTGACGGTACACG
>DAOVTU010000600.1 GCA_030632925.1 Candidatus Krumholzibacteriia bacterium
CGGTGACCAGACCGCCGAGAACATCAAGAAGACCATCGGCTCGGCCTACAAGTTCGATGAAGAACGGGAAATGGAAGTCAAGGGGCTGTACCAGGTCAGTGGTGTGCCCAAGACCCTGAAAATTTCCTCGGTGGAACTCCGCGAAGCCCTGATGGAACCCATCCAGGCCATTTGCGATGCCTTGAAACAATCGCTGGAACAGACTCCGCCCGAATTGGCGGCCGACATCAAGGATCGAGGCATTGTCCTGACCGGTGGTGGCGCGCTGATCAAGGGCCTACCCGAGTTGTTGCGCGAGCAGACCGACCTGCCCATCAACCTGATGGACGATCCGCTGTTCTGTGTGGTGCTGGGCACCGGTAAAATCCTGGATGATTTTGATCGCTACCGTCCGGTGATCATGCAGAGTGGCCGGAACTGATCCGGCGCGGCTGTATGATCAGGCCCAATAAAGTGGATATCGACCGATGATGGTGCGTTCGCCGAATTTTTCCTTTCGCAGTGAAGTCCTGACCCTGGTTGTCTGCGTGGGGTTGTCTCTGACCCTCCTGTTTCTGCCATCTGGCCAGCGGTTATATGTGGCCGACCGCCTGGGGCTGGTGCTGACCGCCCCCTATTGGAATGTCCGCAATTATGGTGAAGATGTGTTCCGCATCAGGGATGAGAACGCCTGGTTGAAGGAACGTGTGGCCGAACTCGAATTGCTGGCCGATGCCGGTGACCGTATGCAGCGGGATGCGGAATTAATGGTGGGCCCGGCGTTGGACCCCGGTTTTGACGGGGAGCTGGTGCCGTGTCGAGTGGTCATGCGCCAACGCAGCCGCTTTGCCACGATGATCAAGGTGCGCAGCTTGAGCCCGGTGCAATGGGAACCCTGGATGCCGGTGATCTCCCGCTCGGGATACCTGGGGCGCCTGACAACGGTGATCAATGACCAGGAAGCCTGGGTCGAACTGGTTTCGGCGCCCGATTTTGCCCTGGGCGTGGAAATCGAACGCACGGGCCTGCTGGGAGTTTTGCGGCCGCGCGGTGATCGTTTCGTGGTGGAAATGATCGGTCGTGATGAAGATGTGGTGGAGGGCGACCTGCTGATCACTTCGGGCATTGCCGAAATTCGGGAACGGCCTGAAGAAGGGCACAATGAAATTTTGACTCCCCGGGGATTCCCGGTTGGCGTGATCACCAGCGCGACCTCTCCTTCGGACCAGATATTCAAATCGATCATCGTGGCGCCGGCCGCTTCGCTGGACCGAAACGAGACGGTCTTTGTGGTGACTGCCCCGGACCTGGGGGGCAACCGCTGATGCGCGCATTTGCCCGCACCACCATCACCTGGGTTGTTCTGGCCTTTGTGGGCGACACCATGCTGGGACCGCTGATCGACATTCGGGGAGTGGCGCCTGATTTTTCGGTCATTGCCCTGGTCGTATTGGCCCTGGCCACCGGTGCGGGCCCCGCTACGGTTGGTGGTTTCCTGTTGGGCCTGGTGCAGGATCTTTCCAACCCTTCTCTGCTGGGGCTGCAGGCCCTGATCAAATCCGGCCTGGGTTTCAGTGTGGGGTCCCTGTGCGGCCGCATGGTTTATTGGGTGCCTCTTGTCGAGGGTCTGGTGTTGGCCATCGCGGTTTTTGGCCACGATTTTTTCTTCCTGTTGGTACAGAGCACGCTGTCGGACGAACAGTTCCTGCTGCCCTTGTTTACGCGCACCATCCCGGCTGCGGTCTATTCCGGACTGGTGGGCATACCGGTCATTCGGATGGCGGAACTCCTGGGCATTTTGCGGCAGGAGGACTGAGATGCCGGATCGGGCTTTTGCCTTGCGGGTGGGCACTTTTCGCACGATCGTCATCGGGTTGTTCCTGATCCTGGTCGGTAATCTGTTCGTAATGATGGTGCCGCGCCATGGCTTCTATAAGGATCAGGCCCTGGAAAACCGGCAGGTGCGGGTGCGGGTGCCGGCTCCGCGCGGACGCGTCTTCGACAGGCATGGCACATTGCTGGCCGACAACATGTACATTGCCGATATTGTGGTGCCGCGCGGTTCCTTGATCACTAGTGGTGGCGTGGAGGGTACCGCCCGCCCCGACTCGACCCTTTCCCGCCTACTCACCTGGTTTGATTTGCCCGTGGAAAAAACTGTCGAACGTCTGGCCGAGCAAAAGCGCCGGCGCCGGCCGCTGGTTTTGGTGCGCAACGCCAGTTTGGCCCAGATTACGGCTGTCGAAGAGCGGGGCCGCGAGTTGCCCGGGGTTCGGGTCGAGGCGTGGTCACGCCGCCGCTATCTGTTTGGGACCTTGTTCGCCCACGCCATCGGGTATGTGGGCGAAGTGGGGCAGGCCGACCTTGATACGACGGGCGACTGGTCGGGCTACCGGTTGGGCGACGACATCGGCAAGCAGGGCCTGGAGGCGGCCATGGAAAAGGTGCTGCGGGGCGCGACCGGTATGAAATTGTCAGAGGTCAATGCCTCCGGGCGAGTGGTGGGGCGTGAACCGGTGTGGCTGAGCGAAGTCGAGTCCGGTGGGGACGTCACGCTGTCTATTTCCCTGCACCTGCAACAGGTGATGGCCACCGCCATTGGCAATCGCACCGCCTGTGGTGTGGCGATCTCCATCGACAACGGTGACGTGCTGGCCGCCTTCAGCAATCCTTCCTTTGATCCCAACGTGATGACCGTCTCGATCAGTTCCGACCAATGGAACAAGATGGTGAATGATCCGGCCAAGCCGTTTTTTAACAGGGTGGTGCAGGCAACCTACCCGCCGGCCTCGTTGTACAAACCGGTCACCAGTCTGGCGGCTCTGACCAATC
>DAOVTU010000355.1 GCA_030632925.1 Candidatus Krumholzibacteriia bacterium
AGTTCGACGGTTACCCCTCGGGCGTGCAAACCCGATTGTTGATCCCCGTACTGCCCATCCTCGTCTGGCTGGTTCTGCTGGGGATGCAGGAAAAGTTCGGCCACAAGCGGCCGCTATTGCCCAAGCTGGTCGTGGGCCTGATGCTGCTGGCCGCCCTGGCCCACAACGGTTGGCGAGTGGCGCGGCCCCTGCACAGTTCCGTTGAGGCAGACGGGCACGGGTTGGTCGACCCCAGCCAAGGTGCAAACTGGCTGGCCGAAAATGCGGAAGCAGGCACCATCATCATGGCTCAGGAACCACTGGTGCGGCACATCCATTTTCAGCTCCCGGTGGTTGGCGTGGCAGGCGGACAGCCCGCCGCCGTAGCCCGGATTATTGCGGAATTTTCTCCTTCGTATTTGTTCATCGGGCCGGAAGTGCATGGGTCACCACGGCAACTGGAGGCTCGCGGCCAGGTGTTGCTGTCCCTGGCCCGCAGCCAGCCGGAAGTCTTTGAATCCGTGTTTGAGGACCGGGCTGAAAGCATCCATATATTCCGCATCCGGCAACCCTGAGCCACGAGTCGGATCTGTCTTCTGTCCCGCACAGTTGCGTTTGTCTTTCCTGACTGTGGACGGGTTTGCCTACTCTGAATAAGCCTCGACCTTTGCCTTAATGCTCTCGCCTAACCCAGCCCTCCTCTTTGACTTCACATTTCGCGCACCCTTCTGCCCCACTCCGGCCTTTGCTTTGCAATTGTGTCACTGCAAAGGCTGCCCAAATGAGCTGGCATCCACAGCGGGTCACAACACGAGGGGGAATATCATGACCATCGTCCTGGCATTACTCGTACTGAATCTGGGCGCCGGTCAGGCTATCGAAGTCGCCGCCGGCGAGGCCCTGAATGTCACCACTTCGGGCGGCGCGCCAGAAGTGGTGCTGCTGCCCGGGTTGTCCGGTTGCGCCTTTGGCTTCCGCAATCTGGTGCCCCAGCTGGAGGCGGCGGATCTGCAGTGGGCCGTCATCGAACCGCTGGCCATCGGCGGCTCGGCCCGGCCCGAAAATGCCGACTACAGCCTGACCGCCCAGGCCGACCGCATCGCCACCGTGCTCGACAGGATTGCCGACCGACCGGTGGTTGTTCTGGGCCATGGCGTGAGCGCTTCCATCGCCCTGCGCCTGGCGTTGCGGCGACCGGATCTCGTGCACGCCGTGCTGGCCATCGAAGGCGGGCCCCAGGAATCGGCCGCCACGCCCACGGTTCAGCAGTCCCTGAAGTGGGCCAAGATCGTGGCCAAGGTTGGCGGTGGTCGCCTGCTGCGCAATCGCTTCGAAAGTGATCTCAAGGCCGCCTCTGGCGACGACTCCTGGGTCACCCGTTTTACCGTGCGCAAGTACTTCTGCCACGCTGACCGCAACCTGCCCGCGGCCATCACCGCCCTGCGGGCCATGGCCCAGGCCAATGAACCCCAGGCGTTGCGCGACAACCTGCCACAAATTCACTGCCCCGTGGTGCTGATGAACGGTGGCGCGCCGCACCGGGGCGGGCTGTCTGAAGCCGAACAAAACACTCTCGAGCAAGGCCTGCCCCACTTCGAATTGCAAACAGTCGCCGGGGCCGGCCATTTCGTTTTTGAAGAACAACCCACGGCCGTCGCCCAGGCCCTGGTCAAACTGGCGGTTACTGAACTGGCCGCCGCACCCCAAACAGGGAGTTCGTCATGCGTGCAATAGTGACAGGCGGAGCAGGGTTCGTGGGCAGCCATCTGGTCGAAGAGCTGCTCAACCGGGGCGACGAAGTCGTCTGCCTCGAACGACCCGGAGCCAGCCGCGGCTGGTTGGCTAATCAGGATGTGGAATTTGACGCCTGCGGCCTGGACGACATCCCGGCCCTGCAGCGCCACCTGTGCGGCGCCGATGCGGTCTTTCATCTGGCGGCCCTGACCGAGGCCAAAACCCCGGCCGAGTGCTACCGGGTCAATACCCTGGGCACGGCCAACCTGGTGCAGGCGGCAGCGGACTGTGGCGCTTCGGTGCCCAAGCTGGTCTTCATGTCGTCACTGGCTGCGGTGGGGCCCGATCTGACCGGACGCAGCCTCAACCAGGATTCGACGCCCCAGCCGCTGTCCACCTACGGGCGCTCCAAACTGCACGCCGAAGCGGTCATTCATGCCTATGCCGACCGGGTGCCGGCAGTGATCTGCCGTTTTCCGGCCATCTATGGCCCGCGTGACCGGGTGGTGCTCAAGCTGTTCCGCATGGTCACCCACGGCTTTGCCCTGACCATCGGACCCTGGGAACGCGAAGTCAGCGTCTTGCATGCGGCTGATGCGGTGACCGGGCTCATCGGGGCCGCCGAGTCCGATCGGGCCACCGGAAAAACCTACTGCCTGGCCCATCCGCGCTCCATCACCTGGGGCGAATTCGTGCAGGCCATCGGCCGGGCCCTGGACCGCCGCCCCAGGCAGGTGGCCGTGCCGGTCAGCGCGGCGCGCCCCATCGCCCTGGTAGCCGAATTCCTCGCGCGATTACAGAACAGCCCCGCCGTGCTGAATCGCGACCGGGTGCGCGAATTGGCGCAAGAGCGCTGGGTATGCGACCCGAGCCGAGCCGTGCAGGATTTTGGTTTCAATCCCCGTTTCAATCTGGACCGTGGCGTGGCCGACACTGCCACCTGGCTTAGGAGAGAACAATGGATCTGAGCCTGAACAGCCAAGGCAAACTGAGTTTGCTATTTGCGCTCTATAGCCTGACCGCCGGTGTCGTCTGGGTCGCGCGTCTGGGGTGGACATCTTTGTCCCTCGGGGCCCTGGGCCTGCACCTGATGCTCACCGGCGGTCTGATTTTTCGCGCCCGCCACGCGGGTTCCAGTGATCAGTACCAACGCCCGGGTTTGGCCCGTACCGCAGCGGCCATGCTTTGGCCCTGGCTGTTGTGGCTGCTGGCCTGGACCGAAATCGGCTGGCTGTTCCGGGCCGCCACGCCGCTGTACCACGACCAGGCCATTGCCCAACTCGATCTGGCCGTCTTTGGCGTCCACTGGAACGAGTTGCTGCCCCGGTTATGGTCCGGACGCGGCTGGCAGGAGGCCATGACCGGCTTCTATCTCAGCTACTATTTCCTGATCGTGGGCCCGGCGGTGATCCTGGCGGTGCAGCGGCGCCGGCAAGCCTTCATGGACCACACCCTGGGCCTGATGCTCACCTACCTGGGCTGCTTCGCCATCTACCTGTTGCTGCCCGTTACCGGGCCACGCGAAATGGCCCTTGCGGTAGGCAGCTCCACAGCCCACGAAACCGTAGGTTTCCTGCCCCGCCTCATGAACGCGGTTTTTGCGGCCGGCGATTCCGTGGGCACCGCCTTTCCCAGCTCTCACTGCGCCGGTGCCACGGCCGCGGCCCTGCTCTGTCAGCGCCATTTTTCCGGACGTGTGGCCGTTCTGTGCGGCATCTGGGCCGGGCTGATCGTCATTTCCACCATCCACACCAACAATCACTACGCCATCGATGGCTTGGCCGGAGTCGGCCTCGCCGGACTGTTCTGTTTCAAGGGGGTTCGTCATGAAACGCATACTGGTCACGGGTGCGACCGGCTTTATCGGCCGGCACCTCGTCATGCAACTCATCCGGCAGGGGCACGAGCCCCGACTTCTGGTGCGCAGCCCGGACAAGGCGTTGCACCTGTTCCACACCAAGCTGGACTGCATCCAAGGTGACCTGCAGGACCGCGCCGCCACGGCCGAGGCCATGAAGGGCGTGGACACGGTGCTGCATCTGGCCGCTCTGGCGACGGCCCACTGTCCGGATCCCAACGGATACATGCGGGACAACGCCTGGGCCGTGGAGATGTTGCTTGATGAAGCCGCCACCGCTGGTGTTCAGCGCTTTGTCCATGTCTCGACCATTGCGACCCTGCCGCCGGTGCGACCGGCGCCCCAGCGCGGTATTCGCCGGCGCCCCACGCCCTATGCCCTGAGCAAGATCGCCTCCGAAGAACTCGTCGGGCAGTATGCCGCAGCGGGCAACCATGCCGTCATCGTCAGGCCCACCCGGGTCTATGGCCCCGGCCCCTGGAACGATGCCAACGGCACGACCCGGCTGATGGCCATGTACCTGCGCGGCCGCTTCCGTTTTCGGGTGGACGATCACGACGTCCAGGCCAACTACGTCTACGTGAAGGATGTGGTGCAGGGCATTCTGCAGGCTGCCATCAGGGGCCGCAGCGGTGAGGGCTACCAGCTCGGTGGCGCCAACGCCACGTTGCCGGAATTCCTGCAGGCCATCAGCGAAGTCAGCGGCATTCGGCGAAGAGTGCTGAAGGTGCCCGCGCAAGTGGTGGCTCCGGTGGCCCATCTGGCCGAAGGCTTTGGTCGCCTCGGTGGTTGCCCTTCGCTGACTCCCGAATGGCTCAACAATTTTCTCGAACACCGACCGGTCGACATCAGCC
>DAOVTU010000436.1 GCA_030632925.1 Candidatus Krumholzibacteriia bacterium
ACCAGGACGCGGTGAACGGATTTGATCGAGGCCGGTATGATCGGCAGATCACAAACCGAAGGCCGCAGGGGAATCGTAAAACTGAAAGTCGTGCCCTGCCCGACTTCGCTGGTGGCGGTGATTTCGCCCTCCATCAGGTTCACCAGATGCTGGCTGATGGACAAGCCCAGGCCCGTGCCACCAAAACGCCGGGTGGTGCCGGCCTCGGCCTGGGTGAATTTTTCAAATATGCGATCCAGATTGTCCTGCTCGATGCCAATGCCGGTATCAGAGACGCGGAAACACAGGTCCAGTTTGCCGTCGTGCTCGCCCACCGGTTCGATGTTCAGGTAAATGTGTCCCTGCTGGGTGAATTTGGCCGCGTTGTTGAGCAGGTTGGTCAGCACCTGGCGCAATCGGCCCGGATCCAGCATGAGTTGCGACGGCACCCCAGGCGCGAGGCGGCAAACCATGTCCAGCCCTTTGGACTGGGCGGTGAACGCGATCTGGGTCACGGTTTCTTCGACCAGGGCGTGCACGTCGGTATCGACGACGTCGAGTTCGAGTTGGCCGGCCTCAATTTTTGAGATGTCCAGGATGTCATTGATCAACGTCAGCAGGGTGGCGCCCGACATGCGGATCATGTCCAGGTATTGCTGCTGGCGTGGATTGGGGTCCATGTCCTTGAGCAGGTCGGCCAGGCCGATGACGCAGTTCATGGGCGTGCGGATTTCGTGGCTCATGTTGGCCAGGAATTCGGATTTGGATTTGTTGCTCTGTTCGGCGGCGATCAGGGCATCGGCCAGGGCGATTTCGGCCCGCCGTTGGCTGCTGACATCGATGGAAACACCCAGCACCTGGTCGTTCAGCCCGAGCATGGACGTCAGTGGTGTTTTGATGGAGTTGACCCAGATGTCTTCGCCGTCACCGCGAGTGGCGATGGTTTCCTGCAATTCGTTGGGTTGGCCCAGCTTCAGGGTTTCCTTGTCTTCCTCCATCCATTCCTTGCACTGCTGAACATCCGCATGGACATCCATCAGGTGTCTGCCCTCGACTTCGTGCACCTCCAGCCCGTAAAAATCGGCGACTGCCTGATTGACCAGGGTGAACCGGCCCTGGGTGTCGCGGGCGAAAATGAAGTGGGGGATGGAATCGATGACTGAGCGCAGGTAGCGCATCTCGACACTGAGGCCCTTGGCGTAGAAAGTGTTCACGTAGTCGATGCCCAGGCCGGTGGCGGGGATCATCCAGGAGAACCAGCGCAGCAGGTTGGCGATGTGAAACGAATTGTCGACCACGGTCTGGGCCGCGAATATGAGCAGCAGGTTGGCTACGGCCTGGGGCAGGAAGGCGGCCAGCACGGCGTGTCCGAAGAAACGCAGTCGGTGATGGCGCAGTTCCTTGTACAGCATGGTTGCCGCGGCCGAGAAAAGGGCGAAGGAAACCAGATTGATCCGGGGCAAGCCAAACTGGGTGGGCAGGGCCTGGTTGGCCATGGCATACCACGACAACGCGATCACGGCAGCGCCCGGCACCAGCAGTTGGGCCAGAGCGATCCGATGATTGGAATAGTGGCCCCAGCGGATCACCGACAGGCCCAGGATCGCAATGATGCTGCTGGCGAAGCGCCCGATCACGATGGTATCCATGATCTCGTCGAAGAAGGATACACTGCCTTCGGGCATGATGGTGCCGCGCACGATGTGGACGGCGGAAATCAGGCCAGCCAGGCCGAGGGTGGTGCCCAGCAGTGCGGAAAAGCGGCCGCCTTTCATGCGATCGTTCAGGACGGTCAGCAAGACGATGAGCAGGGTGAAGCCCATGGTCACCAGATCGAACTGCAGCATGATGTCGCCGACGATGAGACCGGCAAAATGGGTGCCGGGCCCGCCCTGGATGGGTGAGGAAAAACTGAAGCCCAACAGCCCCAGAACCGGCGGAATAATGGTCATAACCAGAATAACGCCGAGAAATAGCACAAAATAGGGTTTGGTATTGCGCAGCTTTTTCACAGTTGTCCGTTTCGCCCGTGATCAGCAGGCGGGGTTTGGCGCCGATAACCGGCTCCTTGTGGGGTTCATATGTGTCCCTCAGAGATCGGCCGGAAATGTGGCAACTTGAACAGGGGATATCTTTTTCTTCGGTTGTCACCGCGCTGGCAAATGTCGCCGCCGGATGACGATACGGTATTTGACCCCGAGGTTGGAAAACCTTGTTCCGGGCTGTAACCTGCCGGTTCAGTCCAACGTCTTTGTAGGGCCGGGATCTTGCTGTCCTGAAGCCAGCCCGTAACCGAAACACGGGCCGGCGTCAGAAACGAGCGGGATCCGAAAAATTGAGTCGGAATTTGACCACGGGATCCAGGTTCGAGTTTGCTGAACGGGGCCAGGAGTTTCAGGGTGTGCCATGGGTCGGGGCGGTTCGCAGTCTCGACCCATGGTCCAAAAATTATAGGGGTGAAATTGTGAAATTGCGTATGTGGGCGACCGTTGCCCTGTGTGTATTGATGGCGCTGCCGGTGCTGGTGAGTGCCCAAAATGATATCGACGAATGGTCCAATGTGCAGCGTTCCGCCAACCTGGACAGCCTGCTTCTCGGTGGCCAAGGTGTGGTTCTGGCCTTCGAGGACACCTTCAGTTTTGACCCGGGAAGCCCCGATACGGTGCTGGTGTCGGCGCCACGGGTGACGCTCGAAGACGTGATCGAAGCCATCGGCCGCCGCATGGAGTATGACAATTACCGCATGGCCGATGTGGAGTACACGACCCTGGTCACCCAGGTGATGCGCGAACAACCCGGCGTCAACGGCGGCGATTACAAAGTCGAAGAATATGCCCTGCGCTACCATCACGACGAGGAAATGGGCGAGCAGGTGGTCAAGCTGTGGGAACGCAGCCGCAAATTCGAGAACTTCGAAATGGTCGAAGAGGAAATTGACGAAGAGATGAAGGCCGAGTTCCTGCCGACCGAAGGCCAGTTCATCGAAGCAATGCCGTTTTCACCAGGTGGGGCGGGTCGCTACAACTACACCATCCTGGACCGCCAACTGGTGGGCAACAACCTGATCTACAAGATCGGCTTTGTGCCCAAAAGTCGCTTCGAGGCTTTGCTTTCGGGCACCATCTGGGTGGACTATTCGAACTGGGTGCTGCGCAAGTTCGAAGCCGAGATGACCGGTGCGGTGCCCTATCCGATGTTCCTCAAATCGATCCCGGTGTACCGGATGAGCCAGGAGCGTTTTGGCGAGTTTTGGTTCCCGACCGAGGCGTACATGCGCATCAATCTGCGCAAGGTGCCGCTGCTGCCGATTCCTGACAACATCGAGGTGCGGGTCAGCTTGAGTGATATCGTGATCAACGGCGTGCCGCGCAGCCCGCAGGACACGGCGCCCGGTTCGGGCATGTCCGATATTTCCGAAGAAGATATCGCGGCCGGTTTTTGGCTCAGCGCAGAGGCCAGTGACGACTCTCTGTCGGCCTACTGGGACGAGATCGGTGACGAGTGGGAAGAGGACATGACCAGCGAGGCCATTCCCGTGTCGTTGTCGGCCGCCAAGGTGGACTCGCTCAATACCGTGGGCGCGGCCGAGCTGTTGGACCTGCGCGAAGGCGGTTCGTGGCGGATGAAGAGGGAACTGGTAACGCCTCCGAGCTTCAACCGAGCCCAGGGCTTTGCGCCGCGCGTGGGCCTGGCCATCGAAAAACAGGGACCGGACAACCCGCGGCTGGACCTGTCGGCGGGGTACGCCTTCAGCAACAAGCGGCCGGTGTTTGGGGCGGAGTTGGAGTGGCCTCTGGTGCGATCACGCTGGAACCTGGCGAACCCGACCGCTGATGGTCGGGAG
>DAOVTU010000101.1 GCA_030632925.1 Candidatus Krumholzibacteriia bacterium
AGCTCGTGCGTGCCGTGCGGCACGCCGCGGAACGCGAACTCGCCGAGCCCCGGCGTCCACGCACGCGCGTGCTTGATCTGCCACCCGCGCAGCGTGACGTTCGCGCCGCGCAACGGGCTGCCGGTCTCGGCGTCCACGATCGACCGCGCACGTCGCCACGCGGCGGACCGTCCTGACGCAATACGAGCTCGACGCGTTCGCCTTCGGTCGCCCTGACGGAGCGGCTCTCGGCGCGGCCCGTTCGCTGCGTCTGCTCCGCCGCCGTGGTCCCCACGATCTCCATCGTCACCGGATCCAACGGAATCTGCCCCGCCGTAAACAAAAAGCCCCCCGCCACATTCGCCTGGCTATAAGGCCCAATAGCCGCCGGCGCCTTATCCGTCTGCACAATCTTCCGACTCATCACAAACCTCCCAATAGTTGAACAATTCATTTCCCCCATACTACCCCCACTACCCCCCAAGTCCAACGCATTTCCGTATGCGATGGTGACCAACCTCGGAATCCCGCATATGGCCGTGGCTGTGGAATAGTTCGCTCACCGGGGCGCACAGGGGTGTCGTGAAGGCTGCCGTAGCCATGGATGGCGAAGGCGGCCGTAACGCAAGCAGGGCCGCGACACGATGTCGCGGCCCTGCGTCCCCTGTGCGTCCTGGTGAGCGGACTATTCCACAGTCACAGCCTTAGCGAGATTCCTAGGTTGATCAACATCCTCACCGCGGAACACCGCAATGTGATAAGCCAACAGTTGCAAAGGAATTACCGACAACAACGGCGTCCAGAAATTCATCGTCGCCGGAATCGTGATCACGTGATCACTCAGCTCGGCAATGGCCGTATCGCCTTCGGTAACAATGGAAATGATCTTGCCATCGCGGGCACGCACTTCCTGCACGTTGCCCACGATCTTTTCGTAGCTGCCGTCCCTGGTCGCAATCACGATCACCGGCATCTGCGGATCAATCAACGCGATGGGCCCGTGCTTCATCTCGGCCGCGGGATAACCCTCAGCGTGGATGTAACTGATTTCCTTCAACTTCAACGCGCCCTCAAGGGCGATGGGGAAGTTCACACCGCGCCCGAGATACAGGCAGTTGGTGTGGTTGGCGTAGACCTTGGCGATCTCCTTGATGGCGTCCGACTGGTCGAGCACCTTCTGCACCAACGCCGGCAATTTTTCCAGTTCCTGGAGCATCTCGGTGCCGCGCTCGGCACTCAGGTGGCTGCGCCGTCCCAACAGGATCGTGATCAGGCCCAGGATGGTCACCTGGCTGGTGAAAGCCTTGGTCGACGCCACGCCAATTTCCGGCCCGGCGTGAATATAGACACCGCACTCGCTTTCGCGGGCGATGGTCGAGCCCACCACGTTGGTAATGCCCAGCACTTTGGCGCCCTTGCGTTTGGCCTCGCGCATGGCTTCCAGCGTATCAAGGGTTTCGCCACTCTGGCTCATCACCAGGCACAGCGTGCCCGGTTCAATAATCGGCGAACGGTAGCGGAACTCCGAGGCGTACTCGACCTCCACCGGCACCCGCGCGTATTCTTCCAGCAGGTATTCACCGACCAGTCCCGCGTGCCACGACGTGCCGCAGGCCAGGATGACAATGCGCCGGATGTTGCGCAGTTCCCATTCGTTCAGCTCGATGCCGCCCAGTTTCACGTCGCCGCTGTCGGTCAGGATGCGGCCACGGAATGAATCGCGAATGGTCTGGGGTTGCTCGAAGATTTCCTTGAGCATGAAGTGTTCGTAGCCGCCCTTTTGGATCTGGCCCAGGTCCCAAGTGATCTCCTGGATTTCCTTCTTCACTTCTTCGTTGCTGATGGTGGTGATGTTGATGCCTTCGGGCCTCAGGGTCACCATCTCGCCATCGTCCAGGTAGATCACCTGGCGGGTGTGTTCCATGATGGCTGCCACATCGCTGGCCAGATAGTTCATGCCTTCGCCGACGCCCACGACCAGAGGGCTGCCCTTGCGAGCTCCCACGATAAGGTCGGGTTCGTCAACATGGGTCACCGCGATGCCGAAAGCGCCTTCGACCACGCCGAGGGCCAGCTGCACTGCGTGCACCAGGTCACCGTCGTAAAAATCCTCGATCAGGTGGGCCAGGACTTCGGTGTCGGTATCGGACAGAAACTTGTGGCCGCTCTTGCTCAACTGCACCTTCAGGGCAGTGTGGTTCTCGATGATCCCGTTGTGAACCAAGGCCACCTTGTCGGCTTGATGCGGGTGGGCATTGAGCTGGTTGGGCGCACCGTGGGTGGCCCAGCGGGTATGGCCGATGCCGCAGGTTCCCTTGACGGCATCCCAATCGATGGCCGCTTCAAGATTGCGGATCTTGCCCTTCTCCTTGACGATCTGCTGACCGTCCGGCGACAGGATGGCGATGCCCGCGCTGTCATAGCCGCGGTACTCCAGGTGTTTCAGGCCTTCGATCAGAATGGAAGCCGCGTTCGAATTACCAACAACGCCGACGATGCCACACATGTGGTGCTCCTTATTTGAATCCAGCGGTACAAGCCGGCACAAGCCGGCCTCCGCGGTTAACTCTTGACCTTATTGATCATTTCGACAGCAGCGGCCTCATCTTGAGCCTCGGCGATGATGCGCACCACCGGCTCGGTGTTAGAGGGCCTGACATGCACCCAACCGTCTGTTCCAACCCACTTTAGGCCGTCACGACGATCAATCTCACCCGGCCCCAGGGCGCTCAGCACCCGGACCAGATCTTCGCCTTCGGGCAAGTCGTCACTGCCGACCTTGGTTTTGACCATGACCACCGGCGGCAGGGCATCGGCCATGGCGCCCAGGGTCTGGCCGCCTTCGGCCACGGCCTGAGCCAGCATGGCAATACCCACCAGGGCGTCGCGTCCGGCATGGATGGTCGGGTAAATGACCCCGCCATTGCCTTCGCCGCCCAATATACAGTCTTCGGCCAGAATGGTTTCCACCACGTTGGCCTCGCCAACTGGAGTGCGGAAAACCTGGCAGTCGTGGCCAGCGGCCACCTTCTCGATCAGGCCCGTGGTCGACAGGTTCACGGCCATCGGTCCGGGCGTCTTGGCCAGCAGGAAATCGGCCGCCAACGCCAGGGTATATTCTTCGCTGAGGGCGCGGCCGGTTTCATCCACCAGGGCCAGACGGTCCACATCCGGGTCCACCGCGAAACCAAAGTCGGCGCCCGCGTTTTTCACCTCGGCGCACAGGTCTTTCAGGTGAGCCGGCGTGGGCTCGGGATCGTGGGGAAACTTGCCGGACATTTCGCAATACAGCGGGGTGCAACGCACACCCAGATCCTCCAGCAGGCGCGGCACGATGCTGCCCCCGGCGCCTTCAACAGCGTCCACCACCGCATGCAATTTGGCGGCCCGGATGCGCTCGACATCCAGCCAGGGCAGTTTGGCGATGGCTTCAAGGTGCTGGTCATCAGCACCGGGGCGCTCACTGACGGCGCCCAGTTGATCGTAGGCCACATGCCCGCTGCCGTCTTCGTAGCGCTGGCGCACTTCCCGATTGTGGGCCGCGGTCAAAAACAGGCCATTGCCCTGCAGAAATTTCATGGCGTTCCACTCGGCCGGATTGTGGCTGGCGGTAATAATAATGCCACCGACGGCATTGCTTTCCTGCACGGCCACTTCGGTGGTCGGCGTCGTGGCGATGCCGATGTCCCAGACGTCATGACCGGTGGAAGACAGGGCGGCGGCCACGGCATCAAAAACCATGGGTCCGGAAATGCGGCTGTCCCGGCCGACGACAACCGGCCCGGCGGGAAGCCAGGCTCCGTAGGCGGCGGCCCAGCGGGCGACGGTTACGGCATCAAGGCCATCGCCGATGACCCCTCGGATTCCAGATATGCTGACGCGCAGTGGCAAGATGTGCTCCTTGGCAACGGAAAGGGCAGGACGGCATCGAGGCGCCCCGCTGGGATTCCAAAAATGTGAGATTTTGTCCGCCGGCCCCCCGCAACGGTTCGGCAAATAATAGCAACGGCCCGCCCGAGTCACAATGGTCAAAATTTCTGGGAAGCTCAAAGAACCCGGCTGAGGCTTGCCATGAGGGCACAAAAAAAGACCTGCCGCCAGGCAAGGCCTTGTCATTATTAAAGATAATCGGAATATATTCGGAATATATTCGGAATATCTGGAGCTGGTGTGCGGGGTCGAACCGCAGACCTTCTCATTACGAGTGAGATGCTCTACCAACTGAGCTACACCAGCTCCTGAAATCCAATTTTCCCGGTTCCGTAAGGAACTGAAGAAAGGGTCGAGTGGTGCCTGGAGGCGGAATTGAACCACCGACACCATGATTTTCAATCATGTGCTCTACCAACTGAGCTACCCAGGCACTCGCCCCAACGTGAAGCAATGCCTCACGGGAGAGGGAATAAAACACGTCAGACAACGGAATGTCAAGCCGCTGAGGGTGTTTTTTCCTTCCGGCCGGTAAACCACCGGCCGAAAGGAAGATATCGCGTCAAAAAGGGGGAATCAGTGGGCCGATTGGTTGGCCAATTCCGTAATCGTGTTGACCACGGCATCCAATTCGAAAGGCTTGTACATGCAGGCGTCGGCGCGTGACCAGGTGGCGATGAACTTTTCGCGGTCCTGGGACTCGACCTTGCGCGCGGTCAACAACATGATCGGGAAGGACGTGGCCTGGGGATCGTTGTCCATCCACTCCTTCAGCATGCGACTGACTTCGTAGCCGTTGCAGCCCGGCAACATCACGTCCAGGATCATGAAATCCGGCGGCATGCGCTTGGCTTTTTCCAGGCCTTCGAGCCCATCGATGGCCGTGGCCACCTCGAAGCCCCGCCGCGAAAGGCTGAACTCCAGGGTCTCGAGGATATCCGGCTCGTCGTCCACGACCAGAACTCGCAGATTGCGCTCCATGTCTTTTGCCTCCAAATGTCCGGGATCCCGCCCGGGAAAAAGTCCTGTGACTAGACGTTTCGGCCCAAAGGACCCGAAATTGACTCTTTATTGGTTTCTGTCTCACTCCAGCTGGTCATTTGCCACCTGGGCGTGACCTCACCGAGCCCACACTTCTGTGCGTAGTCGGACCAGGCTGTGGCCCAGTCCTCTTCGCTATTGACCACCGTGGCCACCAGATCCTTGGCCAAAACCACTATTTTGCGCTGATCACTGCCCGCCTGTTGGCGCAGGAAATCCGTTGCCAATTCGCGCACTGGACAAATGGGGCGCTGACCCGAGGCCCGCCCGTCCAGCACCGCCACCAGTGGGGTGCGCCAGTTGCCGGCCAGAGCCTTCAACTGGGCCGCCCCGTGCAAAAGTTCCTCACTGGCCGGATCCCTTGGCAATCGGATCCACACCGTTGTGCCCTGCCCCGGTTCACTCGCCAGCCGGATGCGCCCGCCATGGGCCTCGACCAGCGAGCGGGTGATGTGCAGGCCCAGGCCCGCACCCGGGATGTGGCGCCGCTCTTCGTCTTCGGCCCCGCGGAACCAGGGCTCAAAAACGCGGTCCTGATCTTCATGACTCATGCCCACGCCACTGTCCTCGACCACGAGGTTGAAGGCGTTCAGGGGCAGGAAAAATTTCTCGGCCAGTTGCCAGGCCAAGCCCGGATCCGGCTGCGGCCGGCTTTCAAGCCAAACCCGCACCAAACCGCCACCCTGGGTGTACTTGATGGAGTTGCCCACCACGTTGGTCAGGATCTGCACAACTTTGTCGGCATCCACATGGGCCAGCAATTTTTCAGGCAAGCCCGTGTAGTCCAGTTCCAGTCCGGCCTGACGCGCGGCTGCTTCCTGCATCTGCACGGTCTCGCGCAGAACGGGTCCCAGATCGATTTCCCGACGGTTCAGCACCATCTCGCCCACCTGGGTGCGCGATACGTCCAGCAGGTCGCTGACCAATCGTTCGAGGCGGCTGATGTTGCGCATGGTCATGCCCAGGAAGTGGGACTGTTCTTCACTGACCGGGCCGGTGTCGCCGGACAGCACCAGGCTCAGACTGCTCTTCATCGAGGTCAGCGGCGTGCGCAGTTCGTGGCTCAGGGTGCTCACGGTTTCGGCCAGGTCATCCTGTCCCCGGCCGGTGCCCTGCACTTCGCGCAGCGCCACCACGCGGGTGGGATTGTCAGGCACGATTGGCCCGAGGCGCACTTCGAGGCTGAGGGTATCGGCATTGCCGGCCAACACTTCGGTTTTGCGGCCAGTGGCCAATAGGCGCGTGACCGAAGCGCACAGCCAGCGGCGACTGGCCAAATCCGAGGCACCCACCACCTCACGCAGCAGTGTGCGGCAGGCGTTGTTCCACGAATGCACCTCTTCGCCTTCGACCAGAGCCAAGGCCACCGGAGCGGTTTGCCAGGTCGGCGGCAAGTCCCACGCAGGCGTCGCAGCCTCGGATTCCAGGGGCATCCGGGTTGCTTCGCGTTCCTCGTCAGAGAGGAAAATTTTCCGCAGGAGATCAGGCACTTTTTTCCTTCGGCCGCTTTGTCCCTCATCCGGCCTATTTGGCAAGATGTTATTAAGGAACCAGTTAACGGTTGAGCGCCACCAAACGGGAACGCCCTGTGGAAGGATTATTGCAATGGGTATGCCATGGCCGCCCCGGGCGGGACGGTCGTCAGAAAAGCTGGGTCAGACTTGGAATTTTTCGGCCAGAAAGGTGCCCGTCGGCGATTGGGGATTCCGGGCTACATCCTCGGGCGTGCCCTGGGCCACAACCTTGCCGCCGTGCCGGCCGCCGCCGGGGCCCAAATCGATGACCCAGTCGGCCTGGCTGATCAAATCGAGATTGTGCTCGATGACCAGTACCGAATGCTTCTGCTCCACCAGTTCGTGCAGCACCTTGACCAGGGCGCGCACGTCTTCGGCGTGCAGGCCGGTGGTGGGTTCATCCAGCAGGTAGAGATTC
Source organism: Candidatus Krumholzibacteriia bacterium (assembly GCA_030632925.1). Taxonomy (GTDB): domain Bacteria; phylum Krumholzibacteriota; class Krumholzibacteriia; order LZORAL124-64-63; family LZORAL124-64-63; genus JAGRNP01. Next base: position 6,883 of record DAOVTU010000101.1, read on the forward strand.
TTTTTGCCCGAGGGCATGGCCAGTTCGCGGGCCACTTTCAATCGCTGGCTTTCGCCACCCGACAGCGTGGGCGCCGGTTGGCCCAGGGTCAGATAACTGAGGCCCACCTTTTTCAGCAGCCACAACCGCTGGCTGATGGCCGCCACGTCGCCGAAAAATTTCAGGGCCTCGTCGATGGTTTGGTCCAGCACCTGGGCAATGCTCAGGCCCTTGTACTTGATTTCCAGAGTGCTCGGGTTGAAGCGGCTGCCACGGCAGTCTTCACAGGGCACGGTGATGTCGGCCATGAACTGCATCTCGACCCGGTGGTAGCCCATTCCCTGGCAATTGGTGCAGCGGCCGCCGGCGGTATTGAAACTGAAACGTCCCGGCGTGTAGCCCCGCGCGATGGATTCCTTGGTCGTCGCAAACAGTTCGCGGATGGGCGACAGGATTTGCAGGTAGGTCGCAGGATTGGAACGGCTTGTTTTGCCGATAGGCGTCTGGTCAACGCGCACCACTTTGCCCACACCGTGGGCGCCCTGAATCGAAGAGAAAGGAAAAGCGCGCCCCGAGCCGCCCACCGCCCGGGTCGTCAAACCGTCGTAGATGCAACCGTTCATGAGGCTGCTTTTGCCCGAGCCCGAAATGCCGGTCAGGGCGACAAAACATTGCAGGGGAATTTTTACGTCGACTTCGCGCAGGTTGTGCAGGCGCGCGCCCTTAATCACCAACTGGGATGTGCCCCGCTCGCGCCGGCCGCCCTTCCGGTCGTGCTCGACCTCGCCGCGCATATGGCGGGCCGTCAGGGTATCGCCGCCTTCGAGCAATTTGTCGAGGGCGCCCTGATAAACCACATGGCCACCGTTGGTGCCCGCCCCCGGGCCCAACTCCACGAAATGATCAGCCGCCTTGAGCACCGCCAAATCGTGTTCGACCACCACCACGGTATTGCCGCCGGCCACAAGATCACGCAGCGTGGCAATCAGGCGGTCCACGTCGCTGGAGTGCAAGCCGCAGGTCGGTTCGTCCAGTACATATAAGGTATCGACCAATCGCGCCCCCAGCGCGTTGGCCAGATGAATGCGTTGGGCTTCCCCACCAGACAAGGTGCGAGTCAACCGGTCCAGGGTCAGATACCCCAGGCCCACCCGGTTCAGGAACCGCAAGCGGTGCACCACTTCGTCACGCACTTCGCCGGCGATGGCTTCTGCGGTCTTGGACAGCCGGATGCCTTCGGCTTTCTTGAGCGCATCTTCGACCGACATCGACCCCATGGCGCCGAGGGTTTGCCCCTGCACGCGCACCGCCAGGGCCTCGGCCCGCAGCCGGCTGCCCTCACAGGCCCGGCACAGGGTGTCGCCCATGAAGCGGCGG